>DATAZJ010000499.1:0-1825 GCA_036272115.1 Rhodopila sp.
TGGGCCGGTCCGTCCCGTTCCGAGGTGAATATGATCCACTGGCCGTCGGGCGACCATGCCGGATTGTAGTCGAGGCCGGTTGCCGGAATGAGCGGGTGTTCGCCGCTGCCATCCGCATTGGCGATGAACAACCCGATCCTGGCAGGCTGGATTCTCGTCTCCAATATCGTCTGGGGCGCCTGCAGCGGTGCGGCGCTCCCGGCCGGTCCCGGCAGAAGCAGAGCCGCAACCACAGCGCCCCCTATGACGGCCTGGAGGCTTCGGCGCCAAACAGGACATGACGCGATGGCACTCGTTTCATCTGTCATGGTTTATCCCCGTTTCAGGAACGTGTCCGCTTCTTGCCGGCTGGCGCCGCTCAACGCCAACGCCGCGGCAACCGGATCGAGGCCGGTCGCGCCTGCCCCCTCAGAGCCGCAAGAGCCCGCGTCCGGACCTTCCGCTTCTTCCACCCGGCCCCCACAGCCTTATGTTTGCGGCATTGAGACAGACGGGAACTTTGATGGCAACACGGGTGCAAGTTCGCAGCCATTGCTCAATGGTTTCAGCGGCATGGGCAGAGGAGCGCCCAGCTTGCCGGACTGTTGGAGGCCGGTTCCGTACGCCCAACCGGCCTCCCCGACAGGCTGCGCGATTCCCGGCAGCTATAGTTGCCGCTGGACCATCAATATAAGTAAGAACCAACGGCCGGCGTGCGCCGGCCGGCATTTGCGAGTCGATCATGATCAAGACTGTCACCCAGGCCGGCGCCCATGCCCGTCGCGGCGCCGCCGTGCTTCTCGAAATCCTCAGGAGCGAAGGCGTCGAATATATCTTCGGCAATCCCGGCACCACCGAACTGCCGCTGATGGACGCGCTGCTGGAGGCGCCCGACATCCGCTATGTCCTGGCGCTGCAGGAAGCGAGCGCGGTGGCGATGGCCGACGGCTATGCCCAGGCGGCGCGCAAGCCCGGTTTCATCAACCTGCACACCGCCGGGGGTCTCGGCCACGGCATGGGCAACCTGCTCAACGCCAGCGTGTCGCAAACGCCGCTGGTGGTGACGGCGGGGCAGCAGGATTCCCGCCACACCATCACCGATCCGCTGCTGTTCGGCGACCTGGTGGCGATTGCCCGCCCCGCGGTGAAGTGGGCGCATGAAGTCGCCCATGCCGACCAGTTGCCCATCCTGGTGCGGCGGGCGTTCCACGACGCCAACGCAGCGCCGACCGGCCCGGTGTTCCTGTCCCTGCCGATGGACGTGATGGAGGAGATGAGCAGCATCGGCATCGACCAGCCGTCAGTGATCGACCGCCGCCCGGTTGCCGGTTCGCTGGACAGGCTCAGCGAATATCTCACCGCAATCCCGCCGGGCCGGCTTCTGCTCATCGCCGGCGACGAAGTGCATCTGAGCGGCGCGGCAGCCGAGGTCGCCGAATTGGCCGAGACCCTGGGTGCGCCGGTCTATTGCTCGTCCTGGCCGTCGCGCATCCCGTTTCCCACCAACCATCCCTTGTGGTCCGGCAAGATGCCGCACAACGGGGCGGAGATCGCCGCCGCGCTGCAGGATTACGACGCGGTGTTCGCGCTGGGCGGCAAGTCGCTCATCACTGTGCTGTACACCGAAGGCTCTGCGGTACCGCCGGGCTGCGCCATCCTCCAGATGAGCGCCGATGTGCGCGACCTGGGCCGCACCTATACGACAAAGCTGTCGGTGGTCGGCGACATCCGCGATTCCCTGCGCGCGCTGACGCCGCTGGTGCGCAAATCCGCCGGCCGCGAAGCCGAGCGCGCGGCGCTGGTGCAGGCCGCCGCCGGGCGCCAGCGCGCAAGGCGGGCGCGGCTC
>DATAZJ010000500.1:0-1892 GCA_036272115.1 Rhodopila sp.
GCTTCACCTGACCGCCGCCGCGATTGCCCCCGCCAAGCCCTGTGACACGCAGGAAAACAACCGCCGTGCCACAAGCTGCCGCTCCGCCGGGTCGCGCGCGGCGAGGTTCAGTGTTCCGTCCTCCCCCCACAACCGCATCAGGCCATGCCGCCGCAATACCGACACCTGCTTCGCCGTTGCAGCCGCCAGCAGCCGATCCCGATAGGGCTCGATCAGCACCATCCGCCCAGGGGACGGCACGAAGGTGGTGTCGAGCAAGATCATATCCGCCCCGCCGTGCCGCGCCGCATCGATCCCGCCGCTTACCGCCGCGAAAAAGGCGTCCAGGTTGGTCCGCGCGGCCACGTCTCGCCCGCCCGGTCCCCAGATCACCAGCCTGGCGCCGGTTTTCGCAATCAGCCCCGGCAGCGCCGCCGGCACGTCAGCCGAGGTTTTGCCGGGTGCCGGCTCGTTCGCCACTGTAACCTGGATTTGCGGCAGAGCGGCACTCAGCGTCGCCTGCAGCCGAGCCGGATAGGTTGCCCCTTTGGCGTCCGCGTCGGCTCCCGCCAGCCGCACGCCGCCAAATGTCAGGATATTCAGGCGTTGTTCGGTCGCAACCTCATGCCGGGCGGCGGGTAGCGAGACGTCGTGTAACGCCATCGCATCCGGAATCGGGCATGGCACTTCAGCCCAAACCGGTGGCACAACCAACGTAGCCAGGATCAGGCCAACTGGTATGCGGCGCCAAACCGAGCCGGCACGAGGTAACGCAGTCCCCACTCCGAACCGCTGGCGCAGACAGCGAATGACTCGCCTATAATCCACCAATATTCCGTTGTCGTTCCCTGTAGCCGGCAACCCGCTCACCCGACGGCTATGACCGAGATCTGATGGCCGATCGGCCCGCCACCCACCAGCGTGCGTCGGCGATGACTGAAAAACCGGTCCTCTTCGGCCAGCGTATCGACGCCGGTGACCGCGACCCGCGCCACATGGGCGGCACGCAGGCGGGCAGCGCAATAGCCGGGCAGGTCGAATTGCCAGCGAGCCTCGTGCACGCCGTCGGTGAAGAACTGCGCATCCTCCGGCGCACGGCGAATCACTGCATCACGCAGGTCGACGGCGACTTCGTACGAATTCTGGGCGATGCACGGACCAACCGCGGCGACGATCCGATCGGCCCGGGCACCAAGCTGAGCCATTGCAGCGATGGTCGCCTCGATTATACCGGCGACCGCGCCGCGCCAGCCGGCATGCGCGGCCCCGACCACCCCGGCCTCGGCATCGGCGAACAGCACGGGCGCACAATCCGCCGTGATGATGCCAAGAGCCACACCGGGCCGCTTCGTCACCATGGCATCCGCCCGAGGTCCGGCTCCCAAAGCCCAGGGAAGGGTGACGTCGACGACGGAGGTGCCATGAACCTGGGTGCAGCCCACAAGGCTGTCCTGCGCCAGACCAAAAACGTCGGCCACAAGAGAGCGGTTGCGCAGTACCGCAGCGCGGTCGTCCGGGCTCGACAAGCTGCAGTTCAGGCTTGCGAACGGGCCATTGGACACGCCGCCTCGGCGGGTGAAGAACCCGTGCGGCACCGGCAGCAGTTCAACCTGTAGTGATTCGGCCATGACGATCTCACGTTGGTCCCGCCTCTTGGCGCGGCCGATTCCGGCAGTCAACGGGGAACGCCAGAATACACCGGGAAGATTGCTGTCCGGTCACGCTTCAATCGGCCGGTCCCGAAGCGCCGGACGGACGAATCTCGAGGCCCAATGCATGCGAGGCCCCCGAAGGATCGAGCACCGTGCCATCCGGTTGCAGGAACTCCGGCCCGATCGGCACTTTGCCGTAACCCCCTGGAATATCCAGCACGTAAGTCGGCCACGCGAGCCCGGTGACCCGGCCCCGTAACG
>DATAZJ010000501.1:0-16742 GCA_036272115.1 Rhodopila sp.
GCGTGGGCGGCCTGGTCGCTGCCCCAACAGCATTCGCGCACGACGATGGTTTTCAGGTCGAAGTTGAAAGCCTCGCGGACGCTGGTTTCGACGCCTCGGTTGGTGGCGCCGCCGCCGATGATGATGGTGTCTCGCCGCAGCATGTGCAGCAGTTCGCCGACACCGGTGCCGTAGAAGGCGCTGGGGCGGCGTTTGAGGAAGACGTAATCCTCGGGTCGGGGTGCGATTTCGTCGGGAAAACCGGCCTCTGCGGTGCCCTCGATGCCGTTGGTCAGCGGCGGCACGCCGGTTTCCGCTGAAAGATCGGTGGGTAGCATGACGACGTCCGCGCCGTCGGCGCGGCTGACCGGTGTTGTGTAGATCACTGGCACGCCGGCGGCCCGAGCGGTGGCGATGATGGCGATCCAGGCGTCGAGGACGGGGCGGATGGCCGTTCGCCGTGCGGGGTCCGACGGGGTCAGGGCGCGACGGCAGACGTCGTAGGCGATCAGGGCGGTGCGGTTCGGATCGAGGCGTTCGGGGTCTGGCATCGTGGCCTCCCTGCTTACGTGTGGAACAAACGGCCGTAGCCTTGCCTGGGCGCGCGTACGCCGGCGATGCGCAGGGCGTTCCACATCATCGCCGAGGCGGCGGAGATGACCGGCTTGCCGAGATCGTTCTCCAGCATCTGGAGCATGGACAAGGTCGGCATCCCGACGCCACTGAGGAAGACGGCCTGGGCTTCGGGGCGGTCGGCCTGCCTGCCGACGGCATAGGCGCGTTCGGCGGTTTCCTCATAGATGTTGCGGACGCCTTCCAGGCGGGCGACGTTGACCACATCCAGGCCATGCAAGGTCAGATGGGCGCGCCCCTGCTCCGTCACCTTGGCGTCGTAGGGGGTGGCATAGGCGACCCGTTTTATGCCGAGGCAGGCGAAGGCTTCCAGCACGCTGCCGAAGGCGGTGATGAAGCGGGTGCCGGTGGCGGCTTCCTGGCGGCGGACCAGGTCTGCCTCGGCTTCGCGGCCGATTGTGTAGCTGGTGGCGGTGTGGGCCATGACGATGACCTGGGGCGAGAGCATCGCCAGCAGGCGGGCGGCTTCGTCCAGGCTGGCGAGCTGGCTGCGGTTGCGTTCCTCCTGGCCGGCATGGGTTCCGGCCGGGCCACTGGCAGACAGGCGGGTGAAGTGGACGGAGACGCCCGGCGGGGCGAGTTCTGTCATTTCCGGTTCCACGGTGGGGTTGCCGGGGGGTAGGAGGAATCCGATGCGGGCTCTCCAGCCTGTCATGTTTGTTGTCTCCGATGGTTCGGTATGGTGCCTCCGGGGTGGGGTAGGCGCAAGTTGGTGGACGAACGCGGTCAGGTACCGCCGCGGTATCGCAGTGCTTCGACCACAAGGGCGAAGGCGGGTGTGGGTTGGCGGCGGCTGGGGTAGTAGAGGTGGTAGCCCGGATAGGGTGGGCACCAATCGGCAAGCACCTGGATGAGGCGTCCGGCGGCGAGGTGGGTCTGGATGGCATCCTCGGGCACGTAGGCCAGGCCGAAGCCGGCCAGTGCTGCGTCCAGCATCGGGGTGGTGCCGTTGAAGATGAGCTGGCCCTCGACCCTTACCTTCAGCTCCTGCTTCCCCTTCTGAAATTCCCAGGCGTACAGACCGCCATGGGTTGGCAGGCGCAGATTGATGCAGGTGTGGCCGGTCAGGTCTCTTGGTGTCTTTGGCCTGGGCCGTTTGGCGAAATAGGACGGCGCGCCGACCACGGCTGACCGCATGTCCGGGCCGATGCGCACGGCGATCATGTCCTTCGCCACCATCTCACCGGACCGGACCCCGGCGTCGTAGCGTTCGGCGACGATATCCGTCAGCCCGTAGTCGATGACGATCTCCACTCTGATATCCGGATAGCCCGGCAGAAGCGTTTCGAGGGCGGGCCAGAGGACGGCGCGTATGGCATGGTCGTGCGCGGTGATGCGGATGGTGCCGGATGGCTTGTCGCGCAGCGCGGTAAGCGCGGTCAGTTCGGCGTCGATTTCCTCCAGGCGCGGGCCGGCGGCGTGGAGCAGGCGGTCCCCGGCTTCGGTCGGCGCGACGCTGCGCGTGGTGCGGGTCAGCAGCCGCAGGCCAAGCCGGGTTTCGAGTCCGCGGACTGTCTGGCTCAGCGCCGACTGTGAAACGCCGAGCTGCGCGGCGGCTCGGGTGAAGCTGCGTTCGCGCGCAACGGCGAGGAAGGCCACGATGTCGTTGAGGTCGGTGCGAGGCATTCAGAAGTTCAGCTTATAGGTTCATCCATATTTTAGCCCCTAATTCTTGACAACCGCACTTTCTAAATACCGGATCGATCAGCCGGGTGATCCGGCACCAATGACGGAGACGGAAGATGGAAATCAAGCGAGCGGGCTCCCAGCCCTCGGCAAAGGGGCCGGACGATTATTTTACCGGCACGGTGCGTGTTGACCGGTTGTTCACCGCACCCGATCCGGCTCGGGTTGCCGGCGCGAGTGTCACGTTCGAACCAGGGGCCCGCACCGCATGGCATACGCACCCGCTGGGCCAGACGCTGATCGTCACCGCTGGCTGCGGCCGGGTGCGGCGCGAGGGCGGCCCGATCGAGGAAATCCGGCCGGGTGATGTGGTCTGGTTTGCGCCCGGCGAGAAGCACTGGCACGGCGCCGCGCCAACCACGTCCATGACCCATATCGCCATTCAGGAAGCGCTGGACGGCAAGGTCGTTGACTGGATGGAAAAGGTCACCGACGCGCAATACCTGGGCTGACAGCCGGTTACTGCCGGGATTCAAAAGACAGGAACGAACACGATGCAAACTAGAAAACTCGGCGGTAACGGTCTGCAAGTGTCAACTATCGGCCTCGGCTGCATGGGACTTAGCTCCGGCTATGGCCCGGCCGCTGACGCGCAGGACGCGATCAAACTGATCCGGACAGCCGTCGAGCGTGGTGTCACCTTCTTCGACACCGCCGAGGCCTACGGCCCGTACAAGAACGAGGAAGTCGTCGGCGAAGCACTGGCGCCGTTCCGCGACCGGGTCGTGATCGCGACCAAATTCGGCCACGCATTTGGCAAGGAGTTCGGGCAACTCGGCCTGAACAGCCGGCCGGAGCACATCAGGCAGGTCGCCGAGGCGTCACTGAAGCGGCTCAAGACCGACCGCATCGACCTGTTCTATCAGCATCGCGTCGATCCTGCCGTGCCGATCGAAGACGTGGCGGGCGCCGTCAAGGACCTGATCCAGCAAGGCAAGGTCAAGCATTTCGGCCTGTCCGAAGCTGGCGTGCGAACCATCCGCGCGGCGCACGCGGTGCAGCCGGTCACGGCCCTGCAAAGCGAATATTCGCTGTGGTGGCGGGAGCCGGAGCAGGAAATCCTGCCGACACTGGAAGAACTCGGCATCGGCTTCGTGCCCTTTGCCCCGCTCGGGAAAGGTTTTCTTACCGGCGCCATTAGCGCGGACACGCAATTCGCCAACAACGACATGCGGAACATTGCGCCCCGCTTCACGCGGGAGATTCGGAAGGCAAACCAGGCCGGGGTCGACTTGCTGACGCAAATCGCGGTCCGGAAACAGGTAACGGCGGCCCAGATCGCGCTGACCTGGCTGCTGGCGCAAAAGCCCTGGATCGTTCCGATTCCCGGCACCACGAAGTTGCACCGCCTCGCGGAAAATCTCGGTGCGGCTGATATGGAACTGACGAGCGACGATCTTCGTGACATCGACGCCGCCGTCTCCAAGATCGACGTGGAGGGGGAGCGTTATCCCCCCTTCCTGGCGGCAATGGTCGATCGCTGAAACTCAGGAGTAAAAGCCATGAACCACAACGTCGAAGGCAAGGTCGTCGTCATCACCGGCGCCAGTAGCGGTCTCGGTGAAGCAACTGCTCGAGCCCTATCTGCCCAAGGCGCTCGGGTTGTGCTGGGGGCGCGGCGCCCGGATCGGATCCAGGCGCTGGCAAGTGAATTGACCAGCAGTGGTGGCAATGCCATCGCCGTAACCACCGAAGTCGCCGACCGCCAACAAGTGAAGACCCTGGTGGATACAGCCGTCGAGGCATATGGACGGATCGATGTCATGATCAACAACGCCGGCGTGATGCCACAGGCACCGCTCGAGCGGCTGAAAGTCGATGGGTGGGACCGGATGATCGATGTGAACATCAAGGGCGTGCTGTACGGCATTGCGGCCGCTCTGCCGTACATGCAGCGGCAGAAGTCCGGTCACTTCATTAACGTTTCATCGGTGGCCGGGCATAAGGTCGGGCCGGGTTTCGCGGTGTATGCGGCGACCAAGCATGCCGTGCGGGCGCTGTCAGAAGGACTGCGGCAGGAGGTGAAGCCTTACAACATCCGCACGACGGTCATCTCGCCGGGTGCGGTGGCGACGGAACTGCCGGAGAGCACAAGCGAGCCGGATATCGCTGAACGGGTCCGCAAGGTCTACGAGACCGCGATCCCCGCCGATTCGTTTGCGCGCACGGTGATCTTCGCCATGAGCCAGCCGGATGATGTGGATATCAACGAAATCCTGTTCCGGCCGACGCGCCAGGAATACTGATCGGGTCAGGCTGGCGGACCCGATTTTCTGTACGGGCGTGCGACGAAGTCGTGGGTGGCCGGGCCAAGCGCGACGATGACGTGTCAGAAACCGGTGATGACGCGGGGTTAGCGCTCGTGGTGAAATAACCGAATCGTTTGACGACCGCCGCCAGCCTCTCATCGTCTTGGCGTGCGAAGGGCCGCCATCCACGTCTTGCAGTGCTGATCTGGGAAACGGCGTGGATAGCGGGCCTTCGCCCGCTATGACGGGATTGGGCGGCAGAACCGACGTCGCAGCACTTATTTACCCACAGAGCCTTGGTCTGAAGGGTTGCGGTGTAATCAGTGCCCGCGCAGAATCTGGCTCAGGAATAGTTTCAACCGGTCCGTCTGGGGGTTTTCGAACAACTGGTTCGGCGGGCCGTTCTCGACGATCTCACCGCGGTCCATGAACACCACGCGGTGGGCGACCTGCCGAGCGAAGCCCATTTCGTGGGTGACGCAGACCATGGTCATGCCGTCGTCGGCGAGGCCGATCATGGTGTCCAGCACCTCCTTGATCATTTCGGGGTCGAGCGCGCTGGTGGGTTCGTCGAACAGCATGATTTTGGGCTTCATGCACAGGGCGCGGGCGATCGCCACGCGCTGCTGCTGGCCGCCGGATAGCTGGCCGGGGTATTTCTTCGCCTGCTCCGGGATCTTGACGCGTTCGAGGTAGGTCATGGCGAGGGCTTCCGCCTCGGCCTTCGGCATCTTGCGGACCCAGATCGGGGCCAGGGTGCAGTTCTCCAGGATCGTCAGATGGGGGAACAGGTTGAACGACTGGAATACCATCCCGACCTCCCGCCGGATGGTGTCGAGCGCCCGCAGGTCATCGGTCAGTTCGGTGCCGTCCACGATGATGCGGCCGTTCTGGTGTGTCTCCAGGCGGTTGATGCAGCGGATCATGGTCGACTTGCCGGAACCGGATGGGCCGCAGACGACGACCCGTTCCTTCTCGGTCACCGTCAGGGAGACGTCGCGCAGCACCTGCAGGGTGCCGTACCATTTGTTCACCTTGTCCAGCACGATCGCAGGTGGCCCGGACAGGCCCATCGATTGACTCATTCCAAACGTGTCTCCGCCAGCGATTGCGAGAGGGGTTATGGTGACGCTTCAGCGGCCTTTCGACACCGCAAAGCAGGAGGCGATGCAAGCCATGGCGAGGCCTGTATCGGGCCGGCAAAGTTCTGACGAATGGAGTTGAAGATGCGCCGCTCGCAGACCTGAGAAAGCGGGAGTGTGCTTCGGCCGGCGCGGCAAATCAATCATTGGTTCGTTGAAAGGCCTTGACACATACCAACTGGTTGGTATGGTCTCGGCATGACGACGACCCAGCCCACTGAAACCGCCCGAACCCGGCTGCTCGACGCGGCGCTGCGCGTCATTCGGGAGAAGGGCTACCACGCCACATCGGTGGAGGAGCTTTGTTCGGCCGCGAGGGTCACCAAAGGGGCGTTCTTCCATCATTTCAAAAGCAAGGAAGATCTGGGCGTCGCGGCGGCGAATTATTGGTCGACCATGACCGGCGGTTTGTTCGCCGGGGCGCCGTATCATGCGCCGGACGATCCGTTCGACCGGGTGATGGGGTATCTCGATTTCCGGGCGGCGCTGATCCGGGGAACGACGGCTGAGTTCACCTGCCTGGTCGGTACGATGGCGCAGGAGACGTTCCTGACGAATCCGCCGATCCGGGACGCCTGTTTTGGCAGCATCGCCGGTCATGCGGAAACGCTGGAAGCCGATCTGGCGGCGCTGATCCAAAGCTGTGGCTTGGCTGAGGGGATCACGGCCAAGGGCCTCGCGCTGCATACCCAGGTGGTTCTGCAGGGCGCTTTCATCCTGGCGAAGGCCAAGGACGATCCGTCGATCGCCGGCGATAGCATCGAGCACCTGCGCCGGTATTTCGCGTTGTTGTTTCATGCTCACAAGCCAAAGGGGGATATGCCATGACTGACCATCTCGACGTGCCGCCGCCAGCGGGCATGCATGCCTTGTCGCCGCATCTGGTTTGCACCGGCGCGGCCGATGCGATCGCTTTCTACAAGGCGGCGTTCGGCGCGACCGAAATGATGCGGCTGGCCGGGCCGGACGGGAAGCTGATGCACGCCTCGATCCAGGTGAACGGATCCTCCGTGATGCTGGTGGACGAAAACCCGGCCTACGGGATGCTGTCGCCGCGGTCGCTGAAGGGCTCGCCGGTCACCATCCACCTCATCGTCAAGGACGCGGACGCCGCGGTGCAACGGGCCGCCGCGGCTGGAGCGACCGTCAGGATGCCGGTGCAGGACATGTTCTGGGGCGATCGTTACGGCCTGCTCGAAGACCCGTTCGGCCATCTCTGGTCGGTGGCGACTCCACAGCGGACGATGACCGCCGAGGAAGTGGCCGCCGCGGCAAAAACCGCCATGTGCGGCGCCGGTACCGGGGGCTGATCGTGATCGACATCGCACCCTGCCTATGGTTCGACGGCCAGGCGGAAGAGGCGGCACGCTTCTACTGTTCGGTGTTCCCTCGTTCGGAGATCGGCGCGATCATGCGTTGCGGCGAAGGCATGCGGTATCCGCCGGGGGCCGTGCTGTTCGTCGAATTCACCCTCGATGGCCAGCGCTTCCAGGCGCTGAACGGCGGGCCCCAGTTCAACTTTTCCGAGGCGATTTCCCTCTCGGTTCCCTGTGCCGACCAGGCGGAGGTCGATCGCTACTGGGAGGCGCTGACCGCGGATGGCGGGGTCCCCGGCCCATGTAGCTGGCTCAAAGACAAGTTCGGCGTGTCATGGCAGATCGTGCCCCGCTCGGTCAGCCGCATGCAGAGGGACGGCAGCCCCGCGCAGATCAGGCGCATGATGGATGCGCTGATGAAGATGTCCAAGCTGGATGTGGCGGTGCTCGAAGCGGCGTATGCCGGGCAGGGCGCTGACTGACATAGGGATTTCGTCGCTGATGACTCCGGCGTCGGACGGTGCCAGAACGGGCGCCGGCCGACATTGGCGGGAGGACTCTTATGAACGCACCCATCGCGGCGATTACGCCTCTGGCGCCGCCTGAATCGCGGCACGTGCTGATCCTGAAGCAGCTTGAGCGCAAGCTGCTTTGGCTGTCGGCGTGGATGATCCACAACGCCAATCATATCCGGCCAAACCGCGATGGGTTGAAGGTTGGCGGGCACCAGGCGTCCTGCGCATCGTGCATCTCCATCATGGCGGCGCTGTATCTGGAGGTGGCTCGGCCGCAGGACCGCATCGCGGTGAAGCCGCATGCCGGGCCGGTATTTCACGCGATGAACTATCTGTTCGGACGGCAGACGCGGGATAAGCTGGAAGGGCTGCGGCAATTCGGCGGCATCCAGCCCTATCCGTCGCGGGTGAAGGACGGTTCGGAGGTGGATTTCTCCACAGGATCGGTCGGGCTGGGCGTGGCGATGACCAGCTTTTCCGCGCTGATGGCGGATTACACCCGGCTGCATGGGCTGGGGCGGACGGATTTGCCGGCCGGGCGGCACATCGCGATCTGCGGCGACGCCGAACTGGATGAGGGCAACATCTACGAAGCGCTGCTGGAGGGCTGGAAGCACGACGTGCGGAATGTCTGGTGGGTGGTGGACTACAACCGCCAGAGCCTGGACAGCGTCGTGCCGGACCGGCTGTTCGGACGGATCGAGGGGCTGTTCCGCGACATGGGCTGGAATTGCGTCACGATCAAATACGGGCGTTTGCTGGAGGCGGCGTTCGCCCGGGAGGGCGGCGAGGCGCTGCGGGACTGGATCGACGATTGCCCGAACAGTCTCTATGCGGCGCTGACGTTCCAGGGCGGCGCGGCGTGGCGGCAGACGTTGCTGGCCGATCTGGGGCGGTCGAAGGCCAGGGCGATCATCGATGAGCTGACCGATGACGAATTGGGTGCCCTGATGACCAACCTGGGCGGCCACGACATCGAAACCGTGATCGGGGCGCTGCGGGCGGCGGATGCCGACGGCGATCAGCCGACCTGTTTCATTGCCTATACAATCAAGGGAATGGGGCTGCCGTTCGCCGGGCACAAGGACAATCATGCCGGGCTGATGACGAAGGAACAGATGGAACTGTTCCGCCACGAGATGGGGATACGGCCAGGCCACGAATGGGACCCGTTCGAGGGGCTGGATGTTCCGGAAGCAGAACTGCGGGATTTTCTGCGGGATTGTCCGTTCGGGTCGGTGTTGACGCCGGAGGGGCGAGCGCTGTCGGCGCCCTCGGTGTTCGTCCCGGCGGCGTTGCCGGTGCCTCGGTTGACCGGGCGGCGGATGTCGACGCAGGGCGGGTTTGGGGAGATTTTGGCCGAGATCGGGCGTGGGCAGGGGGACTACAAGGATCTCGCCGCGCATATCATGACGACATCGCCGGATGTGACGGTGTCGACGAATTTAGGCCCGTGGGTGAATCGGCGGGGCATTTTCGACCGGCACACACGGAACGACGTGTTCCGTGATTCCAAGCTGGCCTCGGCGCAGCGCTGGGGGATGTCGCCGAAGGGGCAGCATATCGAACTGGGGATCGCCGAACAGAATCTGTTTCTGCTGCTGGGGGCGGCGGGTCTGGCGCCAGGGATGTCCGGTGCTCGGGTTTTGCCGGTGGGAACGGTGTATGATCCGTTCGTCAACCGCGGCTTGGATGCGCTGCTGTACGCCTGTTACCAGGATGCGCGGTTCCTGTTGGTGTCGACGCCGTCCGGCCTGACTTTGGCACCGGAGGGCGGGCAGCATCAGTCGGTGAACACGCCGCTGATCGGGATGGCGGCGGATCGGCTCGCGTCGTTCGAGCCGACACATGTGGATGAACTGGGGGTGCTGTTGCGGCACGCGCTCGATTTCATGCAGCGTCCGGACGGGTCGGCGGTGTGGCTGCGGCTGTCCACGCGGGCGCTGGAGCAGAAGGAGCGGGTGCTGGACCCGGCGGCGGTGATCGCGGGGGCGCACTGGGTGGTGCCTCCGGCCGAGGGAGCACGGATCGCGCTGGCGTATCAGGGGCCGGTGGCGCCGGAGGCCGAGGCGGCGTTCGAGGTGCTGCGGGAGGAAGAGCCGGGGGCCGGGCTGCTGGCGATCACGTCGCCGGACCGGCTGCACGCGGGATGGCTGGCGGCGCTGCGTGCCCGGCGGTCCGGGGATCGCGGGGCGCTGTCCTGGGTGGAGCGTGTGTTGGCCCCGCTGGCGCCGGGCGCGGCGATCGTGTCGGTGCTGGATGGGCATCCGGCGACGCATGCGTGGCTGGGGTCGGTCAAAGGGCAGCGCGTGGTGCCGCTGGGACCGGACCGGTTCGGGCAGGGCGGGGACATTCCCGACCTGTACCGCGAGTACGGACTGGACACGGACTCGATCCTGGATGCCTGCGCGCAGGCGATGCTGGGGTAGCGATCGTCAGCCCCTGGCAGACCGGCGCGGCCGCTTCGTCCGCTGCGGCGCGGCGCTGGCCTGTTGCTGCAACATCACCGCCTGCAAGGCCAGCCGAGCGCGGACGCGGTTGAGTTGGCCGTCGCTGCCGATCAGCGGTGCATAGGCGAAATTCCGCCAGACCATGCCGACGCGGTTCTCATCCGGCGCGAAGTCCGGATGCAGCTCGATTGCACCGCCGCCGTTCTCGAACGCCGCGCGGCCGCCGGTTTCAAGATAGGTTTCGGCGGGCAGGCCCTCGGCCAGCACCACGTCGTGGCTCTCCAGTTCGATGTGGTAGTAGGTTACGCTGGGGGCATCGAGCTGGGTTATGGTCGCGCCATTGATCAGGTGCTTGATCGGGATCATGACGTCCTCGATGAAGACCGAGTGATCGGGCGACAGCAGCAGAGCCCGCTTCGGACGGTCCTCGCCGAACGCGTGCGGGGCGATGCGGACCGGCTTCACCCGTTCGGGGGCAATGTGGCGGGTGCAGTCCAGGGTGCGCCGGCCGATCCATTGGACGGCGCGCGCTTTGCCGGAGATGGTGAGGACGGTGTCGCCCTCCCGCAGACGTTCGACCGCGACGCCGCCGCGCGGGGTGGCGATGCGGGTGCCGGCGGCGAAGCAGGCGATGGAATTGACAGTGGTGGTGGTGTCGGTGGTCGGGGTGCCGACGATGCCGTCGGTGACCGACAGGGTCATGCCGGTGGTGATGGTGCGATCGGGGACGACGCTGTCCGGGATGGGGGTGAAGATCAACGCGTCCAGCTCCGCGGTCACCGCACCTGGCGAGCCGTTGGCCAGGGTGTAGGTGCCGTTGCCGGTCTTGGTCAGGTCGGTGCCTGACAGCGTGCCGTACACGTCCGTCGCTGTGCCGTCGTAAGTCAGCGTAATGGTCACGGTTTCGCTGGCATCAGCGTCGGGGTCGCTGATCGTTACGGCGGAGAACGGCTGGATGGTGGCGTTGTTGCTCATCCGCTGGCCGGCGACGGTGCCGGTGATGACCGGGGGATCGTTATCGGCGGTGGCGGTGACCATGGTCGTATTGTCGCTGGCGGTGCCGCCGGCGGTGTCGGTCGTTGCGATGGTGAAGGTGGTGGCGACGGACCCGCCGGGTGGCACCTGATGGGCGGTCGGGGTGAATATCAGGCCGTCCACGGCGGTGGTGACGGCGGCGTCGGTGCCGGTGACGCTGTAGACGCCGGTGCCGCTGTCGTAGACGCCGCCGTCCAGGTTGGACAGCGCACCGTTCGCTGCGTTGGAAAGCGTGACCGTGACAGTCTCGGTCTGGCCGACATCGTTGTCGCTGATGGCGACGCCGGAGAACGGCGACAGGGTGGTTTCGTCGGTGGTGGCCTGGCCGGCGACGGCGCCGGTGATGACCGGGTCATCGTTGACGGCGGTGGTGGTGACCGTCGTCGTGTTGTCGCTGGCGGTGCCGCCGGCTGTGTCGGTCGCCGCGATGGTGAAGGTGGTGGTGACGGAGCCTCCGGGTGGCACCTGATGGGTGGTGGGGGTGAACACCAGGCCATCGAGCGCGGTGGTGACGGCGGCATCGCTGCCGGTGATGCTGTAGACGCCGGTGCCGCTGTCGTAGCTGCCGCCATCCAGGTTGGACAGTGTGCCGTTGGCGGTGTTGGACAGGGTGACGGTGACCGTCTCGGTCTGGCCGACATCGGCGTCGCTGATGCCGACGCCGGAGAACGGCGACAGGGTGGCCTCGTCGGTCGTGGTCTGGCCGGCGATGGTGCCGGTGATGACCGGGTCATCGTTCACGGCGGTGGCCACGACGCTGGTCGTGCTGTCGGTGGCGCTCTGGCTCAGCGTGTCGATGACGGCGAGGGTGAAGCCGGTGGTTATTGTTGCGCCGGGCACGGCCTGATGGGCGGTCGGAGTGAATATCAGTGCATCCAGCTCCGTCGTTACCGTATCCGCGGAGCCGGCGGTCAACGTGTACGTGCCGGTGCTGGTTTCGGTCAGCCCCGTACCGGACAGGGTGCCGTCAGCGTCCGTCAGGGTGCCGGCGTTGGTGACGGTGATGGTGATCGTCTCGGTCTGGCCGCTGTTCGGATCAGTGATCGAAACATCGGAGAACGGATCGATCGTTGCTTCGTCGGTGGTGGCCTGGCCGGCCACCGAACCGGTGATCACCGGCGGCGGCAGTGAGACATCGAGGGTGGAGAACGCGGCGGCGGACGTGTCCACGTCGTCGTCGACGGTCCAAGGGATGGTGCGGCTGGTGTCGGTGCCGGCGGCGGTGGGATCGCCGCCGTCCGGTGTGTAGGCGTAGGTGATCGAGTCCAGCGCTGCCTGGTAGTCGGCGATCGTCGCGTTGCCGCCCAGGGTCAGCGTGCCGGTGGCCGAGTCGTAGGCGCCGGTGATGCCGTTCTGGTTGGTGAAGTTCAGCAGGTCACCGGCGGTGAAGCCCGTTCCGATCGAAACCGTCGCGGTATGGATGATGCCGGCACTGTCGACGTCGCTGATGGTGATGGAAGAATCCAACACCGCGGCGGTGCCGTCGGCGACATAGGCGACGGTGCCTCCGGCAGTGATCGTCGGGCCCACATGCACGATATCCAGGGTGCTGGTGCCGGTGTTGCTGCCGCCGTTGGCGCTGGCGCCGTCGGTGACCAGCCAGTCGATGGTGCGGCTGCTGCCGGTGCCGCCGCCGGTAGGATCGCCGTCGGCGGGATTGAAGCTGTAGGTGATCGATTCGAGTGCCGACTGGTAGTCCCCCAGCGTCGCCGAACCGGTCAGCGTCATCGTGCCGGTTAGGCTGTCGAAGCTGCCGACGATGCCGTCCTGATTGACGAAATTGAGCGTGTCGCCGGACAGGAAGCCGCCGATCGAAACCGTGCCGCCGTTCAGCAGGCCGGCGCTGTCCAGGTCGGCGACCGTCAGTGTGGGATCCAGCGCCACCGCGCTGCCGCCGCCGGTGAAGCTGACCGTTCCGCCCGCGGTGATGGTCGGCGCCGCATGCACGGTATCCAGCGTGCTGCTGGCCAGGGGGCTGGCGTTGGTTCCGTCGTTCACCACCCAGTCGATGGTGCGCGTGGTGTCGCCGCCGTCGGTCGGATCGCCGTCGGTCGGGGTGAAACCATAGGTGATCGACTCGAGCGCCGCCTGGTAGTCCGCCAGCGTCGCCGAACCGATCAGCGTCAGCGAGCCGGTGGCGCTGTCGAAGCTGCCGGTGATGCCGTCCTGGTTGGAGAAATTCAGCGTGTCGCCGGACAGGAAGCCGCCGATCGAAACCGTGCCGCTGATCAGGGTGGCGCTCCCGGGATCGGTGATGCCGAGCGTGCTGTCGAGGATGACTGGCGATCCGCCGCCGGTGAAGGTCACGGTGCCGCCGGCGACGATGGTTGGCGGTATCACGAAGGTGACGTCGGTGCCGCTGCCGCCGTCCCCGGCGAGGCGGAAATTGTCGGTCGCGAAGGCGCCCTGGATATTCAGACTCTCGTGGTCTCCCACGCCGTTCGTCAGCACCAGTGCGTTGCCGGCGAACGTGTCGCTGACGGCGACGAAGCCGGTCAGGTCGATGGTGTCGCCGATGGTGAACCCACCGATCCCAAGCGTGCCGAGGCCGTTGGCGGCATCGTTGCCGGCCACGGTCCATTGTGCGCCGGAATCGAACACCAGCGAGGTGAAGTTGGTGACCGAACCGCCGAGACCGGTGATGGTGCCGGCGCTGCTGGCCGATGCCAGTTCCAGCACCGCCGTGCCCCCGGTGCCGCCGAAAATCGAGCCGATAAACACGGCGCCTGGATCGTCGATCAGCCGAACGTTGCCGCCGGTGAAGTGAACGGCGACACCAGCGGTACCCACGTTGGACGCGATCGTGCCGGCGTTGGTCACGGTGCCGCCCACCCCGATCTGAACGCCGGCATAGCCCTCGATCAACGCCGCGCTGCCCAGGTTGCTGACGCTCCCCGCAAGCTGGAGGGTAACGCCGCTGCCGCCGGGCACGGTGCCGGTCGTCATGATCGTGGCGTAGTTGACGATAGGCCCCAGGCTACTGGATACGCCGTAGCGGCCGCCTTCGATCAAAGCCCCGGTCGCGCCGCTCTGCCCGTTCAAGACCGTGCCGGCATTGGTAAGCAGCACCCCGGTCGCCGCGGTGCCAGTGCTGATGACGGTGCCGGAATTGATTAGAGTGCCATCGGCATTGACGACATCGACCGATAGGAATGCGAGACCGTAATAGCCCTGGATCGATGCCGTGCTGGTTCCGGCACCCGGCTGGCCGTTGGCGACGACGCCGCCGTTGCGCAGGTACACCCCGTAGGACGTTACATTCGCCGTCGAACCATAGATCTGGCCAAGATTGCTCAGGGTGGCATTGGTGCCCTTGAGCATCGCACCGCCGAAGTAGCCGTCGATCCGTGCGCCGGCGGCATTGCTGATGTTGCCTGGTGCCTTCAGATAGATGGCCCAGCCGGAATCGCTTGCGATGGTGCCCTGGTTGACGACGCTGTCGGTGCCGCCCGCCGGGACGCCGTAGACATAGCTTGCCAGTCCGCTGGCCTGGTTGGTGAACGTTGCGCCATTCAGGCGCAGCGCATTGCCGGTGATGGTGCCGTCACTTTGCAGCGTGCCGGTGGCGGTCAGCGTGCCGGCATTGGTCAGCGTCGCGCCGGCGACCAGCGTGTTGGCGGTGCTGAGCGTCCAGTTCGCGGCGGTATCGACCGTGACATTGGCGAAATTGGTGAACTGGGTGCCGAGGCCGCTCAAGGTGCCGGCGGAGGCGCTGGACGCCAGTTCCAGCGTGCTGATCGAGGCGGCGCCGATAGTGTTACCGCCGTTGACTGTGCCGCTGAACACGGCGCCGGGGTCAAACACCAGCCGGTTGGTCGCGCCGGCGCCGAACGCCACGGCGGTGGTGCCGCCGATGCTTCCGGCGTTCACCACGGTGGCGCCGCCGGCGGTCAGAATGCCGTCGAACCCGGTGATTACCCCGCCGGACTGGTTGGTGACCGAACCGCCGGAGGCCAGAGAGACGCCACGGCCGCTGGCCGTGTTGCCGTAGATGCCGCCGGCGTTCACCACCGTTGCAGCGCTGGTTTTGCCGTAGACACCCGAGAAACCGGTGACCGTCCCGCCGGATTGATTGGTGACGGACCCGCCGGCAAGTTGCACGCCGGCGCCGGTGCCAAGGGTCGTATTGCCGCCGATAACGCCAGCATTGGTCACGGTGCCGCCGGTCACGTTGACGGCCTTGAGGCCGGTGATCGTGCCGCCGGACTGGTTGGTCACCGCGCCGCCCGCGGCGAGGTTGACGCCGTTGCCGGTGGTCAGGTTGCCGCCGATGCTGCCGGTGTTGACGACGGTTACGGCCGTGCTGACCGCTCGGACGCCATATTTGCCGGTGATCGTGCCACCGGACTGGTTGGTCACGCCGCCGCCGGTGGCGAAGATGATGCCGTTGCCGGTGTTCGGGCCGCCGCCGATGCTGCCCGCGTTGACGATCGTGCCGGCGGCGCCGCCGATGTAGATCCCTTGCAGCCCGGCGATGATGTTGCCGCCGGACTGGTTGACGATCAGTCCGCCATTCTTCAGCGCGATGGCCGCGCCGGTGGGCAGCGACGTGCCGTCGCCGATACTGCCGGCGTTCACCACCGTGGCCACAACCGATGCCGCACGAACGCCGTAGCTGCCGCTGATCGTGCCGCCCGACAGATTGGTAACGGTTCCGCCTGCGTCGAGGTCGATGCCGGAACCCGAGGTCAGGTTGCCGCCGATGCTGCCGGCATTCATCACCGTGGCGGCGCCGGTCCGCGCGTAAATGCCCTGGATACCGCTGATCGTGCCGCCCGATTGGTTGGTGACCGACCCGCCCGCGTTGATCTGGATACCGACGGAACTGCCGGTGACGACACCGCCGGCGGCATTGGTGATGATGCCGGCCGCCGCGAAACTGATGCCCTGGCTGGATGTGCCGGTTTCGCTGACCAGGCCCTGGTTGACCAGGGTCCAGGCCGTCCCGGACGGTCCGGTGACGCCGATGCCGCTGGTGACCGTGCCGGTGATGCTGGCGGTGCCGTCGATCGTCGTCGGGTTGGTCAGCAGCGTCACGGTGCTGGTGTAGGTGCCGAAGATCGAGGACACGATGACGTCGGTGGCGGTGGGGCCATTCGGCCGCAGGGTGAAGTCGCCGGTGGCCAGCGTGGTACCGACGGCGATCGTGCCGACGGGGCTGGCGGCGTTGAACAGGGTCATGACGCCGGCGGTGACGGTTTCCGAAGTGGCGACGATCCCGGCCTCATCGATCGTTTCGCCATAGAGCAACGGCGGCGCACCGAAGACGATGTCGGTGCCGCCGGCGCCGTCGCCGGACAGGTGGAAATTGCCGCTGACGAAGGTGCCCTGGATGCTCAGCGTGTCATGCGCGCCGCCGGCGTCGGTCAGCACCAGTGTGTTGCTGGCGAAGGTGCTGCTGACGGCGGCGAAACCGGTCAGGTCGATGGTGTCGCCGAAGGTGAAGCCGCCGATCCCCAGCGTGCCCAGGCCCCCGTCCGAATCGTCGCCGGCGACGGTCCATTGCGCGCCCGTGTCGAACACCAGGGAGGTAAAGTTGGTGACCTCGGTGCCGAAGCCGGTCAGCGTGCCGGCGCCGCTGGCCGACGCCAGCTCCAGCGTCGTGGTGCCGGCCGCGCTGAGGCTGCCGACGAACACCGCGCCAGGGTCGGCAATCAGCAAGTTGGTTCCGGTAGCGAACTGGATCGCGGTGCCGGACGCCCCATAGTGGGATTCGATACTGCCTGCGTTTATCACG
>DATAZJ010000502.1:0-16649 GCA_036272115.1 Rhodopila sp.
AAGGGTTTCGCGACTTCATCGAATACAACGTCGAGGCCGAAGCGCTCGGCTTTCACGGCACATTCGTTGTCGAGCATCACTTCACCGGCTTCGGCCAGGTTTCCGCGACACTCAATTTGCTGACCTGGCTCGGCGCCCGCACGAAGACGTTGCGGCTTGGCACCGCGGTCATGGTGCTGCCCTGGCACAATCCGGTGCTGCTGGCCGAACAGGCGGCGACGGTGGATCTGCTGTCGGGCGGCCGGCTGGATTTCGGCGTCGGCAAAGGGTACCGCCACAACGAATTCGCCGGCTTCCGCATTCCCATGGAGGAAGGCGGCGCCCGCTTTGAGGAATCCATTGATATCATCACCAAGTCGTGGACGTCGAACGAGCGGTTTTCGTTCCACGGCAAGTATTGGCAGTTCGACGACATCGTGGTGGAGCCGCCGACCAACCAGAAGCCGCATCCGCCATTCTGGCAGGGCGCCGGCCATGCCGAAAGCATCCGCAAAGTCGCCGCGCGCGGTCATAACCTGCTGCTGGATCAGTTCGCGTCGATCGACGAGACGATCAATCGTTTCAATACCTACAAGGCGGCGATGCTGGCCAACGGTTTCGGGTTCGACCCGTCCCAGGTCGGGGTAGCCCGAGCGTTTTTTGTTGCGGATACCGAGGCGGAGAAAGCGGCGGCGGTGGAGCGGCGCATGGCCGGCCAGCGTCGTCTGCACACCATCAGCCAACGGCCCGACGGCAATAATACAGCTAGCATCATGGCGTTTTCCGACACCAGGGAAGCCAGTGAAGAGAGCGCTCTGTACGGCACGCCGGATGAAATCTGCCGCAAGATAGAGCGGCTGCAGGCGCAGGGCGTCGAATATATCCTGCTGAACGGCGGCGGCACCTCGCGCACCAATCTACAACGTTTCGCTCGGGAAGTGATGCCGCATTTCCGCACAGAAGGCGCATCCAGCACGGCAGCGGCGGAGTAACGGAAATGGCGGATCGGGTCGCGATCGTTACGGGGGGATTGCGCGGGCTGGGGCGCGGCATGACCCTGGGTCTGGCTGCATCGGGCGTGCGGGTCTTGGCCGTCGGGCATCTGCCGGAAGATGTCGCGGACATGCAGGGCACGGCCAATGTGCGTCCGATGATCGCCGACCTGCGGTCCCCGGCGGCCTGCGACAAGGTGGTGGCCGAGGCGCTTTCGGCATTCGGACGGCTGGATATCCTTGTCAACAACGCCGGCCTGACCTTCACCTATATCGATCCGGCGCGATTCCGGCGCGAAAAGCCTCGGAAGTTCTGGGAGGTGAAGGACGAGGTAATCCAGAACGTGATGGACACCAACTACGTCGCCGCCGACCAGATGGGGCGTCGCGTGGCGCCGATCCTGGTGAACCAGGGGTGGGGCCGTATCGTCAACGTCACGACCAAGCTGGACACGATGAACCGGGAAGGTTCGGTCCCCTACGGGTCGTCCAAGGCGGCGCTGGAGATGACGACGGAAATCTGGGCCAAGGAAGCCGCCGGCTCCGGCATGACGGTCAACATCGTCAATCCGGGCGCCGGCGCGAACACACCTGGGATGAACCAGGAATTGAAGGATTGGAGCCGCGAGGGGCGCGTACCCCGGCTGGTTGAGCCGGACGAAATGGTGCCGCCTTTATTGTTTGTCGTTTCGCCGGCGGCGGATCGGGTGAACGGCTATCGCTTCGACGCGCTGACCTGGGATGCCGCGCTACCGCCTGTCGAGGCCGCCAGAAAAAATGGCCGACCGGCGGGGTTCGTGCTGCATCCGCAGGATGAAGGCGCATTTCCGGCGGGATGACCGCCCTGCCCTAAAAAATCCAAACAAAGGAAACGATCCGTGGAGAACTGGAATCCGAGCCCGCTCGATCCGGGCCTGATCGAACTGCACCGGCGCGGTTCGGGGAAACCGCTGGTGCTGATCCATTGCCTGGGCCAATCCTGGCGGTTCTGGGACGTGCTGGATCCGCTGATGGACCGGAATGAACTGATCGCCTACAGCCTGCCCGGCCATCCCGGGGCGGCCCTGCCCGGCCATCAATACGGGGTGCCCGAACTGACCGAGCAACTGCGCCATGCTGTCCTGCGCGAGGGGCTGACGCGGTTCCATCTGATGGGTATCTCGCTGGGCGGCAGCGTGGCGCAGCATTTCGCCGGCACCTACCCCGACATGGTGGACAGGCTCGTGCTGGCCGACTGTTCACCTCGTTACGATGACGAAGCTCGGGCCAACTGGCCGGTGCGGGCGGCGGCGGCGCGGAAGGATGGGGTGAAAAGCTTGATCCCGTTTCTGATGCAGGTGTTCTTCACCGCCGATTCGATCGCCGCGAACGGTCCGGATGTTCGTCACGTGCGCGAGACGTTCGAGGCCTGTGACGGCGAAGCCTATGGGCTGGCGTGTGAGGCGCTGGCAACCCTCGACGCCCGCGAGCAGACGAAGAAGGTTGTCGCTCCGACGCTGATCATGCTGGGGTCGAACGAACGCCAGTCGTTCTGGGACGCGGCGAAGTGGATGAATGAAACCATCGCCGGCAGCAAGGTGGTGGAAGTCCCTGCAGCCGGCCATGCTTCGGTGCGTGAACGGCCTGAATTCGCGGTGCAACAGTTGCGGGCATTTCTGGACTGACGCCAGTCACGCCGGTTTGGCGACTGCCTCCAGATTGCGGCCGCTGGTTTCACGCGCCATCAGCAAGGTGAGGCCGGCCGAGGTGAACTGGAACGCCGCCATCAGGCCCCACACCAGGGCCAGGTTGTCAGCGCTGATCAGCAGGCCCGCCACGACGGGCGAAACCATGCCGCCGAATCGGCCCCAGCCCATGGCGATCGCGGCCCCCTTGCCGCGAATACGTACTGGATAGACCTCGGGTGTGTAGACGGTCATCGCCAGCGATCCGATATCGGCGAAGAAGCCGTACAGCATGGCCGTCGCCAGCAGTGCGGTTTCCGTCGTCGCCTGGGTGAACAGCAGCGCAGCGCCGCCGGCAACGCCGTAGCCGATGACAATCAGGGCCTTGCGGCCGAACAGGTCGATCAGGCCGAACGCGAACACCCGCCCGACCACCGAGGTGCCCGCGACGATGAAGGTATAGACCAGCGTCCGGGTCAGATTGATGTGGTAGTAGGTCGCGAAAATCGACGGCAGCCACACGCTGAATGCCGTCGCCGCGAAGCCGGAGCAAAACCACATCAGCCATGTATGCGCAACCCGGCGCGCATACCGCGCAGTGAACAGGTCACCGAACGTCGCATCGCGCACCGGCGGCACCAGCGGTTCGGCGGCCAGTTCGCTGCGCGCCTGCGCGATCATCGCATCATCGACGCCGACATAGGCCAGAGATTTGCGGGCTTCGTCGTGGCGGCCTCGGTCGGCCAGCCAGCGCGGCGATTCCGGGACTCCGCGGCGAATGAAGAAGACCAGCGCCGCCGGCAGCGCGCCCAGGGCAAATAGCCAGCGCCAGCCCAGATGCGGCACGACAAGAAGGCCGGCACCCGCCGCGGCGAAGATACCGATCGGCCAGCACAGCGGCAGCATCGCGCTGACCCGGCCGCGAATGCGCGCGGGGGCATATTCCGCCACCAGCGCCTGGTCGATCGGAACCATGCCGCCCAGGCCCAGACCGGTCATGAAGCGGGCGCCGATCAGAAATCCCAGCGACATCGACAGGCCGGCGATGCCGGTACACAGGGAAAACATCAGCACTGTCGCGGCGAACACGACGCGCCGGCCCCAGCGGTCGGCGACCCAGCCCCACAGCCACGATCCAAGTCCCATTCCCGCCAGTGCCGAGGACCCGATCAGCCCGACCTGGGTGGGATCCAGGCCGAACTCCTTCCTGATCATTGGCAGCGCGTAGGACACGATAACGATATCGAATGAATCAAAGAAGAACCCGGCTGCCGCCACGCCGATGATGAAGACCAAGGCGTTGTTCAGCGTGATCTTGTCGATCGCACGCCCGATGAGTTCCGGAGTGAGAGTCTGGGTCATGTGGTTTCATTCCCCTCCCGATGGCATTTGCTGTTTTGCCGACGTTGACCCAGCCCGGCGGAGAGCGCAAGCGGCCGATTTTACCTGAGTGCCGCCACGCGCTATCCAGGGCGCGACGCAGGGGAGAACGTAGATGATCGACGAGACGCACGCCGCCGGCCGGACCAGTTGGGTCGCATCCGCCAACGGACACGCGACATTTCCGATTCAGAACCTTCCTCTCGGCGTGTTCAGCCCGCCGAATGGCACCGCGCGCGGCGGCATCGCGATCGGCGACGGGATTTTCGACATCGGCGCCGCGCTGGAGGCTGGGCTGTTCTCGGGCGCGGCGCGGGATGCAGCCGAAGCGGCGAGCGGCCGAACCTTGAACGCTCTGCTAGAGGCCGGGCCGGCTGCTCGGCAGGCGTTGCGGCGCCGCGTGGGTGACATCCTGGATGCCAAGGGTGGCGATGCCGCGAAGATCCGGACGATCGGCGGCCGCCTTGTGCATGAGGCCGCGGGCTGCGTGATGCACCTGCCCGCCTCGATTGGTGACTTTACCGATTTCTTTGCCGGCATTCATCACGCACACACCGCGGGTACTATCAACCGGCCGGACAACCCGCTGATGCCCAACTACAAATACATTCCTGTCGCGTATCATAGCCGAGCGTCCTCGGTGCGGCCGTCGGGCGGGACGGTTCGGCGGCCGAATGGTCAGCGCAAGTCGCCGGATCAGGATGCGCCGGAATTCGGGGCTTGCCGCAACCTGGATTATGAACTGGAGCTGGGCGTGTGGATCGGGCCGGGCAATACGCTGGGGTGCCCCATTCCGATCGCCGAGGCGTCACGGCATATCGCCGGCTTCTGCCTGCTGAACGACTGGTCGGCGCGTGACATCCAAGCGTGGGAATCCCAGCCCCTAGGCCCGTTTTTGTCCAAGAGTCTGTCGACCTTCGTGTCACCCTGGATCGTTACGGCGGAGGCGCTGGCGCCGTTCCGCATGGCGCAGCCGCCTCGGCCGGCCGGTGATCCGGCTCCGCTGTCCTATCTGAACGATGTGGCAGATCAGGCGTCCGGCTGCTTCGGCATCGACTTCCAGGTGTTGTTGCTGACCCCCCGGATGCGTTCCGCCGGGGCGGCGCCGCATCTGCTGTCGCGGGCGAACGCGTCGATGCTGTACTGGACCGCGGCGCAGATGGTGGCGCATCATACCTCGAACGGCTGCGACCTGCGGGCTGGCGATTTGTTCGGTAGCGGTACTGTCTCCGGCACCACGCCCGGGTCTGAAGGTTGCCTGCTAGAAATGACCCGTGGCGGACGTAACCCGGTGGCGCTGGCGGACGGCGAGACCCGCACCTACCTTGCCGACGGCGACGAGGTCATCTTCCGCGCCACCGCCCGGCGGGACGGCTATGCCGCGATCGGCTTCGGGGAATGCCGGGGAACGGTGACGCAGGCGCTGCCCTTGGTGTGACGATTGCTCAGAGCGATAAAATCGCGGCGACCCGCGCCAGCACTGCCTCGACCAGCCCGGCGGCCGCGTCGGTGAGGTAGCGGACATAGCGAACGGCGCGGTCGATGCGCTTCGTTCGATCAGCCGATACCACACCATCGACCTCGATAGACGGCGGATGGGGGCCTCGAATGGCCCGCGTGGCTGGCTGCTGGTGACGGGGGCAACAAAAATATACCCGGTCAGCTCATTGAATGCACGACTGGACAAGACCAGCGCAGGTCGCTCTCCCGATTGCCCCCGGTCCCACACAATGATCGAGAAACTGCCGCACGAGATCACCGCGCGCCGGTACGTAGGGACCGGCGCAAAATAACCGAATCGCCAAGTACAGGGTTGCGGCCTCTCGTCGCCATGACAGTATCGGGCCGGCGTGCTTTCCCTGAAGCGGTTGTTCCGCGTCAGGCACGTAGCCGGCGGATCACCAGATGGTCACCCCCACAAGCACGCCTACCTGGGCGCCTTGCTCCTCAACCGTCACTCCGCCACCGCCGGGGCTCGTTTCACCGCCTGGTCGATCGCCTCGATCGAGCGGCCCTTGGTCTCGACACCGAGGAACAGGTAAACCGCGCCCGCCAACAGGAACCAGCTTGCCAGGTAGAGAAACGCCGGCTGGATCGCGGCCAGCGTGGCCTCCGGCTTCACCACGTTGGAACTGCCGACCACCAGCGCCAGGCCCAGCGGGCCGATGATCTTGCCGAGGCCACCGAACCCATACGCGCTACCCATGCCGGAGGTGCGCAGTTGCGAGGGCCACACCTCCGCCGCGTACGGCCCGACCACCGCGAATCCGCCGTCGAAAAAGAACGCCGCACAGATCAGCAGCAGCCAGAATACCGAGACACCAAACAGCAATTCGGCGTGGTAGACGCCCGCCAGCATGACGAACAGCGCCGCGCCGAACCCCATCAGCCCGCCTGACGGGCGTCGGCCTATCTTTTCCGACAGCCAGGAAAACGTAAATCGTCCGACGACCCCGGCGAGCGTCACCCCGATCATCGCCTTGGCGGCTTGCGCCGGCGACACATGCAGCACCAGCACGAACAGCGTCGGCGCCCAAAGAATCACGCCATAGGCGCCGGTCTGCGCACCCAGATTGCCCATCCAGGAAACGACCAGGCTGCGCGGATAGCGGAACAGATCGAGGAATCGCGTCGGCGTCGTCTCGCATTCCAGCGCCGTCGGTTCGGGCAGGTCGTTCGGGTCCATCTCCAGCGCCCAGGCCAGCGATTTCCTGGCATCCGCGACGCGCCCCTGACGCAGCAGCCAGCGTGGCGATTCCGGCACCCAGATGCGGATCAGCAGCACCGCCAGCGCCGGCAGCACGCCGGCGGCGAACAGACCGCGCCAGCCGATCACCGGCGTCAGGTAGCCACCGAACAGGCTGCCGATCATCACGCCGAGCGGAATGAACGCCGTCACCAGGCCGCCGACGAAACCGCGTTTGGACGCCGGCATGAATTCCTGCACCAGCGGCAAATCGACACAGTAAAGGCCGCCCACGCCGAACCCGACGACCGTGCGCATCAGCGTCAGGTAGATCCAGCCGTTGTCCGGCGTGAAATACAGTGCCCCGGTGGCCAGGGAGAAGTTCAGAATCGTCAGGTTGAACACCGGCCGCCGGCCGATCTTGTCCGCCATCCAGCCCCAGAACGCCGCCCCGGCCATCGCGCCGATGCCCGACGAAAGCAGCACGATAGCCGACCGCAGGAATGTCAGCTTCCAGGGCCCGACCACGAAGGCCAGCACGAATCCGATCAGGAAATAATCGAAGAATTCCAGCATATCGCCCAGGATCGCCGCGGCGATGATGCGCTTTTGATTGCCGGTCAACGATCGCCGCTGGTCCAGGACCTCGAACATTGGTTTTTCCCCCGTTCGGGCTCTCCGGCCCATTGTCGTGCCGGTCCGCCCGCGGGCCGCCAGCGTGTTTCAGCGACGCTGGCATATCCCGCGGCTCCCGGCCAGAGGCACGCGCCAAACAGTACAAGGAAAACATGCCATCGCATTGTATTCGCAAGTCAATGCATTTACCTGCCAGGTGGCCTGTACGGATTCGTCCGTGCGTTCTCGGTGCGGCGGCACCGCCCAACGGCTCGGAAACCCGCCTGCATCGCCAAAAAACGCTTGAAAAGCGGCACTGCCGCCGGGCTTGACGCATCTGCCCAAACCCAGAACATTAATTTTTTCGACGGGCGATCAGTTCAAGCGAAATATGATTGTCAATTTTGGCCGAGCCAACTATGAGGCTAATCATGAGCCGAAGCCCCTATGATGTCGTCGTGCTGAAGGAACGCGCTGAGTTGTGGCGCGCCGAGGCCGCCGCCGCCACCGTGGACGCGATGCGCATCTTTTGCCTGACCGAAGCGGATTATTGTGAGCGTCGGGTCCAGATGTCGCTGTCGACACCGGTGATTCGGGAAGTGGGCCAGGCTGTCCTGCGTTTTCGTACGCTGCAGGGCATAAACCCGGCGCAGTGATCGCGTCGCCGATCGGCCGTGTATCTCATTACGCCGCGCGCTGTATAAATTTCGCGTTCATAAGTATATTTTTTAAGATAACGCACGATCAGGCGGAGCGCGCCTCAGTCTGACACCATTCCATGCCAAACCGCATCGTTACCAGGCTGCCGGGTGCCGAATCGCGCCACGGCGCCGGCTTTTGTTCGGGAGCCCTCCGTTCGGGAGTCCTCGGTTCAGGAGTCCTTGACACTGCGCGCCGAACCGGGAGATCATACGTATACAAACAATAAGGGCAGGGCATGGGAAGCTGTTTCCGACCGTCAAGCCTTCCTGACGCGCTGGCTGCACTGGCCGCGCGGCCCTTTCTGACCCCCCTGGCCGGCGGCACCGACTTCTACCCGTCTCGCGTCGTTCACACACCGGATGAGGCTGTTCTCGACATCACCGCCCTGCCCGGCCTGTGCCGGATCGAGGCTCGCGCCGACCACTGGTGGATCCCCTGCCTCGCTACCTGGACGGACATCGTTGAAGCCGCGTTGCCGCCGGTGTTCGACGGGCTGAAACAGGCGGCTCGCCAAGTGGGCGGGGTGCAGATCCAGAATGCCGGCACCCTGGTGGGAAATATCTGCAACGCCAGCCCTGCCGCCGACGGTATCCCTTGCTTGCTGGCACTGGACGCAAGCGTCGAACTCGCCAGCGCGGCGGGCACCCGTCTGCTGCGCCTGGCGGACTTCCTGCTGGGTCCACGAACAACCGCGCGCCGGCCGGATGAGCTACTGCTTGGCCTCCGCATCCCGCGTGCCGATGAGACGGCTCGGTCGGTATTCCTGAAACTCGGCGCCCGGCGCTACCTGGTCATCTCGATCGCCATGGTCGCCGCAGTAATCGCCCGCGCGGTGGATGGCCGGATCGAACGGGTTCGGATCGCCGCCGGGTCATGCTCCGCCACCGCGCAACGCCTGCCGGCGCTGGAGGCCGAGGTGATCGGCACCTGCGGCAACACAGTGACGATCCGGGACGAGCATCTGGCGCCGCTGTCGCCCATCGGCGACATACGGGCGACGGCGGCGTACCGGCGCCAGGCTGTCGGGACGTTGCTGCGGCGGGCGGTGGCGGCATGAGATCGCCCGCCGAACGGATCGGGTTCAACCTGAATGGGCAGGCGGTCGAAGTCCGGGCCGACCCCATGCAGCGCCTGGCCGACGTGCTGCGCGACACGCTGGGGCTGACCGGCACCAAAATCGGCTGCAATGCCGGGGATTGCGGCGCCTGCACGGTGCTGCTGGACCAGCGTCAGGTGTGCGCCTGCCTCGTGCCGGCCATACGCATCGACGGTCGCAGTGTCATCACCGTGGAGGGGTTGGCGCGCGATGGCCGACCGAACGCGCTGCAGGACGCCTTCCTGCGGCACGGCGCCGCGCAATGCGGGTTCTGCACGCCGGGGATGCTGATGGCGGCATCCCAGTTGCTGGCGGACAATGCCCAGCCGACGGAACCTGAGGTACGTGATGCCCTCGGCGGCGTGCTGTGCCGTTGCACAGGCTATCGGGCAATCATCGATGCCGTGCTGGATGTCGCGGGCCGTAATCCGGCCGTCGCGCCTGGAGCGGTCGGGGCGAGGCTGGCGAAGGTCGATGGCATTGCCAAACTGAACGGCTCCGACCGCTTCGGCGCCGATGCCCTGCCGCAACCGGCTGAACTTTGGCTGCGGGCCGTGCGCAGCCCGCATGCGCATGCGCGGTTTACGCTGGGGGATTGGACGCCTGTGCTGGCGGCGCATCCCGGCCTGGTCCGAGTGCTGACGGCCGCGGATGTGCCAGGGCGTAACCTGTACGGCATCTACCCAACCGGCAAGGACCAGCCCGTGCTGGCGGAAACCTGTGTCCGGCATCGCGGCGAGGCGGTCTGCGCGCTGGTGGGGGATGCCGAGACACTGGCGGCGATCCGCGACACCGACCTGCCGATCACCTGGGAAGTGCTGCCGGAGGTCACGTTCGATAATGCCGCCGCGTCCCCCGACCTGCATCCGCATGCGCCGGGCAATGTGCTGTGCCGTGGCCGCGTCGTGCGCGGCGATGCCGGCGAAGTGCTGGCGAGCGCTGCGATACGCGCCGAAATCGCCACCCGCAGCGGCTTTGTTGAGCACGCCTATATCGAGCCGGAGGCGGGTTACGCCAACCGCGTCGGCGATCGGATCGAGATCGTTGCCTGCACCCAGACCCCTTATATGGATCGCGACGAACTGGGCCCGATCCTCGGCATTCCGGCCACCGATGTGCGGATCGTGCCCACCGCGGTCGGTGGCGGATTTGGTGGCAAGCTGGACCTGTCCGTGCAGCCGCTGACCGCCATCGCCGCGTGGCTGCTGCGCCGCCCGGTGCGGATGGTGTACACGCGGCCCGAGAGCATGGCGGCGACGACAAAGCGGCACCCGTCGCGCATTGTCGCCGAGGCATCCGCCGGTCCGGCTGGCAAGCTGACCGCGTTCCGTTTTCATGGCGACTTTGACACCGGTGCGTACGCAAGTTGGGGGCCAACCGTCGCCAACCGGGTGCCGGTGCATGCGATGGGCCCCTACGCGGTGCCGCATGTCCATTGCACCACGGCGGCGATCCACACCAATGGGCCGCCATCGGGGGCGTTTCGCGGCTTCGGGGTGCCGCAGGCCGCCATCGCGGGCGAGGCGCTGATGGACATGCTTGCCGTTCGGCTGGGCCTCGATCCACTGGAATTCCGCCGGCGCAACGCGCTGGGCGTCGGCAGCACGATCGCCACCGGGCAGGTGCTGGGCGAAGGCGCGGCGCTGCCCGAATGCCTGGATGCGCTGCGACCACGCTGGCGGGACCTGCTGGCGCAGGCGGCGGCGTTCAACGCTCGGGCGCCGGCGCATCTGCGACGGGGTGCCGGTGTGGCCTGCATGTGGTACGGGATCGGCAACACCAGCCTGTCCAATCCGTCCGAAATGGTGATCGGTGTCACGCCGGCCGGGCGGGTCACGTTGTTCTCGGGCGCGGTGGATATCGGCCAGGGGTCCAACACGATCATGCTGCAAATCGCCGCCGAGGCGCTGGGCATGCCGGTGCAGGCGATCGACCTGGTGGCCGGCGATACCGACCTGACCCGCGATGCCGGGAAGACCAGCGCGTCGCGCCAGACCTTTGTCAGCGGCAACGCGGTCCGGCTGGCGGGGCTGGCGTTGCGGGCGGAGATCCTGCGCCGAGCCAATGCCGGGCCGGATGCGGTGATCCGGGCCGAGGACGGTTTGATCCTGGCGGGCGAGGCAATGATCGATCCTGCGGCCATGACGGCGGACTCGGACGGCCTGGTGCTGCGTGGCGAAGGGCGGTTCGATCCGCCGACCACGCCACTGGATGCCGATGGGCAGGGTATCCCCTATGCCAGCTACGCCTTTGCCGCCCAGGCTGCGCTGGTGGAGGTGGATATCGAACTCGGCACGGTGCGTTGCCTGCGGATCGTCGCGGCACACGATGTGGGGCGGGCGATCAACCCGCAGCTTGTCGAGGGGCAGATCCAGGGCGGCGTGGCGCAGGGCCTCGGGCTGGCGCTGATGGAGGAATTCGTGCCGGGGCGGACCGATAATCTGCACGACTATCTGATCCCGACCATCGGCGACGTTCCGCCGATCGAAACCATTCTGATCGAGCGTCCCGACCCGCTGGGTCCGTACGGCGCGAAGGGCGTGGGGGAGCCGGCGCTGATCGCGACGGCACCGGCGATCCTGAACGCCATCGCGGCGGCGACCGGCGTGCGGCTGACCCGGGTGCCCGCGACGCCCGACCGCGTGCTGGCAGCCTTGCAGGCCAAGGGGCAACCCACATGACGAACAATCATGCCGCGACCGACGCACCCGAGGAAGCCGCGCTGCTGAGCGCGAAAACCGTCGAACCCGGCATCGTCACCTGCGACGCCTGCCCCGTATTGTGCCGCATCCGTCCCGGCAAGACCGGCGCCTGCGATCGTTACGGCAACATCGAGGGCGTGCTGACGCGGATGGACCCGTTGACGCTGGTCGCCCGCTCACCCGAACTGGTGCGCTTCGCCGGCGACGACTGGTCGGGCAATCCGATCGAGTCGAAAGACCTGTTCGTCACCGCCATCGGCGCCGGCACCACCTACCCGGACTACAAGCCGGCCCCCTTCATCGTCGCCAGTGAGATCGACGGCGTCGATATGGTGACCGTGGTGTCGGAGGGCGTTTTCTCCTACTGCGGGCTGAAGGTGAAGATCGACACCGACCGCCATCTGGGCGCCGAAACCGCCCTTGTGCGCGCCAATGGGGAGGCTGTGGGGCACGTTACGACCGCCGAATACGGCAGCCAGATGCTCAGCCTGGGCGGGGTGCATCATCTGACCGGCGGCAGCAAGAAAGAAGGTGTCGTGACCTGCGACACGATGCTGCGGCTTGCCAACGCCGAGGCGGTGGAACTGGCCATCGACGGCGGCGCGCGCGTGGTCGTGCAGTCGGGCCGGCCGCCGATCGTCGATGGGACGGCGGAGCAGCGCATGCGGGTCGGCTGCGGGTCGGCGACGATCGGGATTTTCGCCAATCAATGGCTGGATCACGCCGATGAGGTGATTGTGGTGGACGACCACATCACCGGCGTGCTGACAGAGCATCAGGCCGGACGGTTCCTCGATATGCGGCCGGCGGGCATCCGGGTGCGCGGGCGACGGTCGACGCCCGGGCGGTATTTCCAGGTGGCCAATCCCGGCATGGGCTGGGGTGGAACGGATATCGAAGACCCGCTGGCGATTATCGAGAAGATCGACCCGAAAGCGGCCTGGCCCGGGCTGCGGCTGCTGATGGTGTCCACCACGGGGGAACATGCGGCGTGGTTCGTGCTGGATGAGGCACTGGTGCCTCGGCCGGCGCCGATGCCGGGGGCGATCGTCGATGCGGTGGTTCGGATTGGGGAGAATTGCGAGCCGGCGTTGTGTACCGTGCTGTTCATGGCCGGCGCGGGTGGCTCGCTGCGCGCCGGGGCGACCGAAAATCCGGTGTTGTTGACACGATCGGTGCAATCCGGGCGGACGCGGGTGACCAGCGGCGGAGCAGCAGTTTATGTGTGGCCGGGCGGCGGGATCACCACGATGGTCGATGTCGCCCGCATGCCGGCGCTGGCGTTTGGCAGCGTGCCGACCCCTGCCCTGGTGGCGCCGATCGAGTTCACCCTGACGCTGTCCGAATACACCAGGCTTGGCGGCCATATGGCACGCGTGCGGCGGCTGGAAGACGTGGTGCGGACGCACCGGCCCCGGTCGGTGCTGTTGCCCGACGGTTCGGAATTTCCGGAACGATGAGCGCGATTGCCGCCCTGCTGCCGGATGGACGGCTGCACCTGCAGCACGGGCCGATCGATTGCCTGTGCCGCGCCTGGGGTGATCCTGGCGAGGTGCAGGCCGCCTATGGTCAGGCGGCGGTGTTCTTCGCGGGCGTGCTCGACGATCTTTGTGCCGAGTTGCCGGTGTTGCGGTCTCCGCTGCCGGCACCGCTTCCGACGGGTTCGGTGGCGCGGGCGATGCATGCGGCGTGCAGGCCGTTCGCCGATCGTTTCATTACCCCCATGGCGGCGGTCGCCGGCGCGGTGGCCGATGCGGTGTTGGCGGCGATGGTGAAGGGACGCGATCTGTCGCGCGGTTTCGTCAACAATGGCGGAGACATCGCGTTTCACCTGACGCCGGGATCGTCGCTGCGGTGTGGGTTGGTGACGGATCTGGCCTCCGCTTTCGATGGGCCGGCCGGCCTCGCCTCGGACGGCACCTTCCTGCTGACCTTCGACCATCCGGCGCGCGGCCTGGCAACGTCGGGCCGAGCGTGCAAGGGGCGTGGGGGACGGAGCTTTTCGTTCGGCATCGCGGATTCCGTCAGCATCCTGGCCCGTACCGCCGCCCAAGCCGACGCGGCGGCCACCATCATCGGCAATGCGGTCGACCTGGCCGGGCACCCCGCAATCGACCGCCGTCCCGCCAGCGACATCGATCCCGCCAGCGACCTGGGCGGCCGGCTGGTCACTTTCGATGTCGGGCCCCTGGATCGCGGCGCGATCGAGGCGGCTCTCGACGGCGGCGAAACGATGGCGGATATGTTGCTCGGGCACGGCTTGATCGAGGGGGCCGTTCTCGTCTTGCGCAGCCGCTTTCGCGTCCTTAGCCCCTCGCTTATGGAGGTCGCATGATCCGCAAGCTGCTGACCATCGTCGAGGAGACCCTGCAGGAAGCCCACCAGATGGTCACGCCGCCGACCCGCAAGGCCGCTGCCGTGGCGGTGATCTGGAACCCGTATGTCGGTCGCCAGACGGACGATCTGCCCGAATTGATAGAAATCGGCGAGCAGCTTGGCGCCCTCCTCGGCGAGCGCGCCGTCACTGCCCTGGGTATCTCACCGAACGATGCCCACAGCTACGGCAAGGCCGCCATTGTCGGCGAGGACGGCGAACTGGAACACGCCGCCGCCGTGCTGCATCCGAAGCTGGGTGCGCCGCTGCGCCGAGCGGTCGGCAGCGGTGCCGCGTTGGTGCCCAGCGCCAAGAAGCGCGGCGGCATGGGAACAGCCATCGACGTGCCGCTGGGTCACAAGGACGCCGCTTTCGTGCGCAGCCACTTCGATGCGATGGAAATCCGCGTGCCCGACGCGCCTCGGCGGGATGAGATCGTGGTGGCCGTGGTAGTGACCGATAGCGGCCGGCCGCTGCCCCGCATCGGCGGCCTGACGGTGGACCAGATCGAGGGCAAGGACGGGTTGCGGTAAGATGCGATTGGCGGCCGAACCAGACACAGACACCGGGAGACGCGAACACATGACGCTTACCAGACGCACGCTGCTGGCTTCCAGCCTCGCAGCACCGGCGATTGCCCGGGCACAGGGCACTGCACCGATCCGTATCGGCGAAATCAATTCCTATACCGCGGTGCCGGCGTTTACCGTGCCCTATCGCAACGGCTGGCAGCTTGCGGTGGAGCATGTGAACGCCGGCGGCGGGGTCCTCGGGCGTAAGATCGAGGTCGTCAGCCGCGACGATGCCGGCAAGCCAGCCGACGCGATCCGCCTCGCGGGGGAACTGCTCAATGACCAGAAAGTCGACCTGCTGGCCGGCGGATTCCTGTCCAATGTCGGGCTGGCGATCAGCGATTTCGCCCGTCAGGACAAGAAGCTGTTCGTCGCCGGCGAGCCGCTGACCGACGCTTTGGTCTGGGACAAGGGCAATCGTTACACATACCGGCTGCGGCCCTCTACCTACATGCAGGCGGCGATGCTGGTGGATGACGCGGTCAAACTGAAGGCGAAACGGTGGGTGACGGTCGCGCCGAACTATGAATACGGCCAGTCGGCGGTGAAGTGGTTCAAGCTGCTGCTGGCGGCAAAACAGCCGGGCGTGGAATTCGTCGGCGAGCAATGGCCGGCGCTGGGCAAGATCGACGCGGGCGCCACCGTCGCCGCCCTGGCCGAGAACAAGCCCGATGCCATCTACAACGTCACCTTCGGCGCCGACCTCACGAATTTCGTCCGCCAGGGCAACACCCGCGGGCTGTTCGAGGGCAAGGGCGTCGTCTCCGTGCTGACCGGGGAGCCGGAATATCTCGATCCGCTGGGCAGTGAGACCCCGACCGGCTGGATCGTGACCGGCTATCCGGTCAACAGCGTCAGCGATCCCGCCAACAAGGCGTTCATCGACGCATACATGGCGAAATATAAGGAACAGCCGAAGATGGGATCGGTGGTCGGCTATGCGCTGATCAATTCCATCGTCGCCGGGATCAAGAAGACCGGGTCCGTCGATACCGAGAAAATGGCGGATGGGTTCGCCGGCGCCACGTTCGCCACGCCGTTCGGGTCGGCAAGCTGGCGGGCGATCGATCATCAGAGCACGCTGGGCACCTATGTCGGCAAGACCGCGCTGAAGGACGGCAAGCCGGTGATGGTCGATTGGCACTACGCCGATGGCGCCGACGCGCTGCCGTCCGATGCCGAAGTGAAGAAAATGCGTCCCGCCTGAACGTGGGATTTTTCCTCGTCCAGTTCCTGACGGGGTTGGCCGGCGCGTCGTCGCTGTTCCTGATCGCCGCCGGACTGACGGTGATCTTCGGCGTGACCCGGGTGGTCAACTTCGCGCATGGCTCATTGTATATGCTGGGGGCGTTTCTCGGCTGGTCCATTCTCTCCCGGCTGCCGGGTGGTCCAGCCTGGTTCGCGGGCGGGGTGGTGCTGACCGGGCTCGGGATTGCGGCGATCGGCGTGCTGATCGAGGTTTTATTACTTCGGCGGATATACGGGGCGCCGGAGCTGCTGCAATTGCTGGCGACGTTCGGCGTCGTCCTGGTGGTGCAGGACCTGGTGCTGAAGCTGTGGGGGCCGGATGACCTGACGCTGTCCCGCCCGCCGTGGATGCGCAGTTTTGTCACCATCGCCGGTGAGCGGATGCCGTTCTATGACCTGCTGATGATCGGGATCGGCCCGCTGGTGCTGCTGGCGCTGTGGCTGCTGTTCACTCGCACCCGTTGGGGCACGCTGGTGCGGGCGGCCACTCAGGATCGCCAGATGGTCGCCGCGCTGGGGGTCGATCAGCGGTTGTTGTTTACGACAGTGTTTGCGCTGGGAGCCGGGCTGGCCGGAATCGGCGGCGCGCTGGCGCTGCCCGACGGATCGGCCAACGGGCAGATGGACCTGACCGCCATT
>DATAZJ010000503.1:0-15531 GCA_036272115.1 Rhodopila sp.
TTCTTCGTTGCTGTCCGCAATGGATTCTTCACTGCTGCCCGCAATGGAACCATCACCGCTCGCGGCCGGAGCAAATTCATCGTCGGCCAGGATGCGGGCGGCGAGCGATCGGGTGATCGGTTTCCCCATGGCCAGGCTGACGCGGTCCAGGCGCGCCACGGCTTGTCGCAGGACAGACGGCGACCGAGGCAGGTGGGTCAGCAGCCAATCCTGTACCGGCTGTGCCACGGTCAATTGCCGGTCGGACAGCAGGTGCATCAGGAGGGCGGTCAAAAGATCGTCACTCGGGGCCCGGACCTCGACCGCGGTGATGGCGCGCAGGCGGCTGGACAGGTCCAGCAGGCGAATGGGCCAGCGCGACGGCGGGGTCCGGCCGGTCAGCAGCACGCGAAGGCCACGGTCTCGAGCGGTATTGAGCAGATGCAGCAGGGGTGGTTCGGGCTGGACTGTGTCGGCGTCGTCCAACGCCAGGGCGCTGTTCTCCGGCACGTCGGCGAGGTCGGACAGCGTCTGGCTGTTCAGCGCGGGGCCGGTCAACATGCGGGCGCCGGTCCGCTCCGCCCAGATGTGCAGCAGGTGCGACTTGCCGCAGCCGGCTGGTCCCCAGAGGGCCAGCCGGCGGTCGGGCCAGTCGGTCTCGAGCCATGCCAGCGCGTCCTGGTTGGAGTCCGCCGGGAGGAAATCGCGCGCGTCGTAGCCGGGCACGTGCGGAAACGGCAGCAGCAGTTGCAGGCGTTCGGGCGGCATCAGGCGGAGGGCGGGTCGAGGTACAGGGGGCTGATCAGGTAACGGCGCAGCCAGAAGCGCGCGAGCACGCCGATGGTCGCGGCGACCGGGACGGCCAGCATCACGCCCAGGAAGCCGAACGCCGCGCCGCCGGCGAACAGGGCGAAGATGACCCAGACGGCGGGCAATTCCACCCGGTCGCCCAGGAAGCGCGGATAGATCACGTAGCCTTCCAGGATCTGGCCGACGACCAGCACGCAGCCGACGACGATGACGCCGCGCCAGTGCGGGAACTGGGCCAATGCCAGGCCGAGGGCGGTTACGCCGCCGGCGATCGACCCGACATAGGGGATGAAGGACAGCAAGCCGGCCATCAGTCCGACGATCAGTCCCAGGTCCAGCCCCGCCACCGTCAGGCTTGCCGCGTAGTATAGCGCCAACAACAGGCAGCACAGCGCCTGGCCTCGGACCCAGGCGGACAGGATGCGATCGACCTCCCGAGCCTGGGCGCGGATGACGCCGCGGTAGCGGTAGGGCAGCCAGGAATCGACCATCCTGACGACTTTCGGCCAGTCTCGCAGCAGATAGAAGCCGACCACAGGCGTCACCACGGCCAGCGACAGCAGGTTGAAGATGGCGAACCCGCTGCCGAGGACGCTGGTGACGGTGGACAGCAGGATGCTCAGCATCGACCCGGCCTGGCCGCTCACCAGATCGCGCAGTTTGTCGTTCACGACGTCGGGGCCGAAATTTTCCTGGAGGTGGGTCAGCACCTCCCGCGCCCAGCCTTGCAGCAGTGTGGCGTATTGCGGAATGCGGTTCACCAGCAGCCCGACCTGGACGATGACCAGCGGATACAGCAGCAGGGCGAACAGCAGCACCGCGGCGAGGACCGCCAGGATCATCAGCAGCGCGGCGATGCCTCGGGGGAGGCCCAGCTTCGTCAGACGGGTGGCGGCGGGGTCGAGCGCATAGGCGAGGACCGAGGCCGCGACGAACGGGGCGAGGACCGAGGCGAACAGTTGCAGCGCCAGCCAGAACACCACCAGCAGGCCGATGATCAGCGCGAAGCGCTGGGCCCGTGTGGCGTGGAACGTCCGGGGTTGCACGGGCGCCGGGTCGGCCGGCATCGGCTCGATAAGCTGATCCTCGTGGGCTGCCGACAATTCAGTCTCCCGCTTCAATGTCCCGTGTTCAGGTGCCACGGGCGGCCTTCCAGACATAGGCCGCGCCGGAGGCCGATGTCGTCGCCACCACGCACCAGGTCAGGACATCCGCCAGACCCGGGACTGCCAGGCCGAAGCCGCCCTTGAGCAGAAACACCGCGATCAGCACGATCTGCAGCGCGGTATTCAGCTTGGAGATGGCGAGCGGCCTGATCATCACCGCATGTCCTAGCACGGACAGGACGACAATGCCGCCCACGATCAGCAGGTCGCGGAACACCACCAGGATGGCGAGCCAGGCGGGCAGTTCGCCGACCGCGGCGAGGGTGATGAACATCGTCACCAGCAGCGCCTTGTCCGCCACCGGGTCCATCATCGCGCCGACCGCGTTGCCGCCGTAGCGCCTCGCCAGCCAGCCATCGAGGGCATCGGACAGGCCGGCGGCGACGAACAGCAGGCAGGCGTCGCCGATGCGGTGGACCAGCACCAGCCAGAACGCCAGCGGCACGGCACACAGGCGGCCGAAGGTGATGATGTTGGCCAGGTTGACCAGGGAGCCGGTCTGGCTGGGTTGCGGTGGCGGGCCGTCAGGCATGGTGGTCCATTTGGTGGCGCCTCCCACGGTTGCCTATCGAGCGGATTGCAATCGATGGCCTGCCCATGGTTTCTGTCCTCTTTCATCTACCAAGCGGCCAGGAATATCGAGGTTTGCCATGACGAGTGCGGATCACCAAGGCGCGCATGCGGCGCCACAGCCCGGAGGTGGGTTGGATTACCGCGCGGCGGGCGTCGATATCGAGGCCGGCGATGCGCTGGTAGAGCGAATCAAGCCGTTGGCGAAGGCGACGGGTCGTGCCGGCGTGATGGGCGGGCTGGGCGGATTCGGGGCATTGTTCGATCTGAAGGCGGCGGGGTTCACCGATCCGGTGCTGGTGTCGACCACTGATGGCGTCGGCACCAAGCTGAAAATCGCCATCGAGACCGGGCTGCACGACACCGTGGGCATCGATCTGGTCGCGATGTGCGTCAACGACCTGGTGGTGCAGGGGGCGGAGCCGCTGTTTTTCCTGGATTATTTCGCCACGGGCCAGTTGTCGGTGCAGCAGGCGAGCGCGGTCATAGCCGGGATCGCCGATGGATGCCGGCAGGCCGGCTGTGCGCTGGTCGGCGGCGAGACGGCTGAAATGCCGGGAATGTATGCAGCGGGTGATTATGATCTGGCGGGATTCTCGGTGGGTGCGGCGGAGCGGGGCGGGTTGCTGCCGCTTGCGGTCGCGGCGGGCGACGCGATCCTGGCGCTGGGCAGTTCCGGGGTGCATTCGAACGGGTACTCGCTGGTGCGGCGGGTGGTTCAGGCGAGCGGGTTGGGGTGGGCCGATCCGGCGCCGTTCGCGGCGGGGGCGACGCTGGGGCAGGCGCTGATGACTCCGACGCGGATCTATGTGCGGTCCATGCTGGCCTTGCACCGGGCGGGGTTGCTGAAGGCGGCGGCGCATATCACCGGCGGTGGGTTGCCGGGCAATCTGCCTCGGGTGCTGCCGGATGGATTTTCAGCCGTGCTGAACGCGGCGTGGCCGGTGCCGCCGGTGTTCGGCTGGCTGGCGCGGACGGGTGGGGTCGCGGCGGCGGAGATGCTACGGGTGTTCAACTGCGGTGTCGGGATGGCGCTGGTGGTGTCGGACGCGGAGGCGGCTGTCCGGGTGCTGGAGGCGGCGGGCGAAAGCGTCAGCCGGATCGGGACGATCGAGGCGGCGGCGGGGCCCGCGTCGGTGCGTATCGAGTTGCCATCCGGTTGGCTGGCGTGAAACGTCGCGCCGCTATCTTGATCAGCGGGCGTGGGTCCAACATGGAGGCGCTGGTGACGGCGGCGGCCGATCCGGCATTTCCGGTTCGGATCGAGCTGGTGTTGTCGAACCGGCCTGAGGCGGCTGGTCTGGTGACGGCCGAGCGGGCGGGGATTCGGGCGGTGGTGGTGGATCATCGTGGGTTTGGCGGCGACAGGGCGGCGCATGAGACGGCGATCGATACGGTGCTGCGGGCGGCGGAGATCGAGATCGTGTGCCTCGCAGGGTATATGCGGTTGTTGACCCCACGGCTGGTGGATGCGTGGCGCGGGCGGATGCTGAATGTTCATCCCAGTCTGCTGCCGTCGTTTCCTGGGTTGCACACGCATGCCCGGGCGCTGGAGGCGGGGGTGAAGCTGCATGGCTGCACGGTGCATCTGGTGACCCAGGAGATGGATGCCGGTCCGATCCTGGCGCAGGCGGCGGTGCCGGTCCTGCCAGGGGATACGGAGGATGTGCTGGCGGCGCGGGTGTTGCGGCAGGAGCACGTGATCTATCCGGCGGCACTGGCGGCGTTCGCCGAGGGGGAGGCGAGCGGGTTGCCGGCGGCGCAGGATTGTCTGGTCAATCCGTCGCCTTGGGGTGGGTAAAGATAGACACGCAAAGCGAAATCAGGCGATTCCGACTCGCGTAGTGGCGGCAGGTTCAGTGAGGCCTCGGCCAGCAGGTGTTCATACCTCGTTAACTATTCGCTGCCAGTGTGGCCCGCGAACGGTCGGCTGACCGTATAGCGAGGCTCAAAATGAACCTGCCCATCCTGACGCCGCCTGATGCGGGGACATTGCAGAATTTCTTTTTCCCGGTGTTCTGGGGATCCACCGATCGTGAGATGGTCACCAGCCTGGCCAGGGCGGTCACCGAACGGGTTCAGCCGGGCTTCCATTTTGCGGATAATTTTCTGACCTGGGGGCGCAACAACTCGATGTTCGAGGACGCGCCGTTCGTTCGGGCCTGGCGGGACAACATCGATTCGGATTCGGATTTCGCCATCGTGTGGCGGCGGTACATCCTGGCCTGCGCCGGCTATCACGCGGTGCAGTTGGATGGCGATTTCGTCGAGTGCGGCTGTTACCGGGGAGTCGGCGTCAAGACGGTGGTCGATTACCTTGGGGGCACCGCGTTTCCGCGCACATTCTGGGGGTACGATCTGTTCGAGCACTCGGCGGACATGGAGCACCATGCCATGGCGGACCATGGTCCAGGGCTGGCCGACGTGGTCCGTGCGAAATTCGCGGCGTATCCGCAGGTGAATATCGTGCAGGGGGCCATTCCGGCGGTTTTCGCCGGTCAATCGCCGGATCGGATCGCCTATCTGCACATCGACCTCAACCAGGCGACGGCGGAAATCGCGGCGCTGGATGCCTTGTTCGATCGCGTCGTGCCGGCCGGGATCGTCATCCTGGATGATTATGAGTGGGCCGGGGTGTATCGCCGGCAGAAGCTCAGCGAGGACCCCTGGTTCACGGCGCGGGGCTACCGGGTGATGCCGCTGCCGACCGGACAGGGGCTGGTGATCAAGCGCTGAAACGTCTGACACGGGGCTGGTTCAGGGGCCGAACAGGGCGCCGGATCAGCCTCTTGTATGGGGAGGGCGGCGTGGCATAGAACGAGTGGAACATTCTCGCGACCCGAGGGATACCATGGCCAGCCACGCCCCTGCCCGTTACACCGGACCCGAAACCATCGAAGCCCTGACGGCGGACCGGCAGAGGATGTGGGGGACGTTTACCTCCATGACCACTGGCACCGTCATCTTCCTGGTGCTGCTGCTGATCGCGATGGCGTTCTTTCTGCTGTAGGCGAATCGATCGCCGGCGGTTCCCATCGCCCCCGAGTTGCCGTAGCGTTACGTCAACGGGGAGGGGTGAATGCCGGTCATAACGCGCCGCACCATGGGCGCCGGTCTGGGAGCGGTCGTGATGACCGCCGGGCGTGGCGCGCGCGCCGATCTGCCGGCCCTGGAGACCGCCGCTCGGGCCGAGGGCACCGTTACCTGGTATGTCGCGCAAATGAGCGGCGAGGCGGCCGAGGCGATGGGGCATCGGTTTACCCGGCGTTATCCCGGGATCGCGGTGTCGGTCATCCGCACGACGGGACAGGTTGCCTATGAGCGGCTGTCGCAGGAGCTGAAAAACAATACGCCGAGTTGTGACGTGTTCAGTTCGACCGACATCTCGCAGTATCCGGCACTGATCAGGCGCAATGCGCTGGCGCATTATGAGCCGGTGAACGCGGCGGAACTCGCGGCGTCTTATCGGGGGCTGGGGGAGAAGGGGTTTTATTATCCCACCACCGGGTCGTTGCAGATCCTGATCTACAACACGAAGACGGTGACCGGGGCGGATATCCCGACCCGCTGCACCGATTTGCTCGACCGGAAGTTCAACCACCGGGTCGCGGTCGCGCATCCGGCGTTCAGCGGGTATTTCGGTCAGTGGGTGCTGGCGATGCGCCGATTGTACGGGTGGAGCTATTTTGAGAAGTTGGCGGCCAATAATCCGCGGGTCGGCCGGTCGGGCAACGATCCGATCACCTTGCTGAATGCCGGCGAATGTGTGGTTGGGACCGGGCCGGCCAGCACATCGACTGTCACCGCGCGGCGGGGCAACCCGATCGGCATTGTCTATCCCGAGGATGGGACGGTGCTGACGGTGGGGCCGTCCGCGGTGATCGCCTCGGCGCCGCATCCCAACGCCGCCAGGCTGTTCATGGAGTGGCTGCTGAGCAGCGATTACGCCGATGCGTGCCGCGACTGGTCGCTGGAGCCGGTGCGCGCGGACGCGGCGCCGCTGCCGGGGATGAAGCCGATCAGCGAGATCAAGACGGTGTCCCTGACCGCGGCAGAGATTGCTCGGGATTTGCCCGGCGCAATCGAGCAGTGGCGCGATACATTTGGCAATTGAGGATTGAACATGACGCTGTTGAACCGACGCTTCCTGCTGGCGGGTGCCGGCGCGCTGACCATGGCAGGTTCGTTTCGAGCCCATGCTGCCGGCATCACGCCGGACCTGATTGCGGCAGCGAAAAAGGAGGGGTCTGTCACCTGGTATATCGCCCAGGTAGACACCGCGACCGCGGAGATGATGGGCAGCGCTTTCACCACGCAGTTTCCCGGCGTGAAGGTGTCGGTGATCCGCACCACCGGGCAGGTCGCCTATGAGCGTCTGTTGCAGGATCTGAAGAACGATGCGCCGCAATGCGACGTTTTCAGCTCGACCGATCCCGCGCAGTACCCGGCGCTGAAGAAGCGCGGCTACCTGGCGAATTACACGCCGGCGGGCGCGGCGACGCTGCTGCCGGCGTTCGCGAAGGTCTCCGACCCGGGGTATATGTATCCGTCCAGCGCGACGGCGCATGTGCTGATCTACAACAGCATTCAGGTGAAAGAGGCGGAGGCGCCGAAAGCCTGGACCGATCTGCTGGATCCACGCTGGAAGGGCCGGGTCGCCACCGGGCATCCGGCGTTCAGCGGCTGCACCGGCATCTGGGCATTGGCGCTGACCAAGAAATATGGCTGGAGTTACTTTGAGAAACTTGCAAAGAACAATCCTCGGATCGGCCGGTCCGGCAACGATCCGGTCACTCTGATCAATGCCGGGGAATGCCTGGTGGGGCCGGCGCCGGGGAACACCGCGTTCCAGCAGGTGGACAAGCATAACCCGATCGTTCCGGTGTATCCGACGGATGGGTCCACGCTGTGCCTGGGACCGTCCTCGGTGCTGGCCAGCGCGCCGCATCCCCATGCCGCTCGGCTGTTCATGGAATGGCTGATGAGCGACGCGTTCTCGAAACTATCGGTCGCCAATCACGGCGATCCGGTGCATCCGGGGGTGGCGCTGACGTCCGGCCAGAAGCCGCTGGACCAGGTGCCGATCCTGTCGCTGACGGTGGCGGAAATCGCCAAGGGCGTGCCGGATATCATCGAGAAGTGGCGCGATACATTCGGCAGTTGAGCCGCCGGTTCGCGGGTATTGCCGCGGGATCGGGCCCCGGGCGCTATTCCTGGACGCCGTGTGTTGGTGCGGTCGGCAGCCTCGCGGGTGCCACCGACGACCATTTGTACATGGCCATGGCGATAAAGATCCCGAGGATCGCCACGCCACAGAGGACAAACTTGGTGTAGCCGGAAAGACGCAGGTACTGATTGTCGGATTCCACGCACCAGCGCTGGCAGAATTCCCTCGTCGGATAGGGCGATACGTAGACGACATCAAGCAGCGGGTCCTGCGGCAGGCCCGGGCGCATATTCAACTCGGCCAGCACCCAGTCGCGTCCCTTGGCCCGCAACCCTTCCCGCCACGCATCCTCGTCCATGGACATGGCATCACCTCCGATTGCGTGCGGCCGATTTAGCATGGGTGGCGCTGCATGGTGAAGCGTGAACGGCGAGGTGCTGTTGAGCTATCGGCGCGAGCGTGCGTAACATTCGAGCTGGAGGAAACCAATGTCCAAGAAATTGACACGCCGGCGCGCCGCCGCGGGACTGGCGGCCGTTGTCGCGATCCCGAAACATGGCCGAGCAGCGGATGAGACGACACTTGTGGCGGGCGCCAAGAGCGACGGCACGTTGACCTGGTACATCGCCCAGGTGGACGCGCAGTCGGCGGAAAACCTGGGCCGTTCGTTCACCCAACATTATCCCGGGGTAAATGTCGGGGTGATCCGGACGACCGGGCAGGTGGCGTATCAACGGCTGCTGCTGGACATCAAGAACCACGTTCCGCAGTGCGACGTGTTCAGCACCACCGATATCGCCCATATGCCGATCCTGAAGGAGCGGCATGAACTGGCCGAATACAAGGTGGCCAACGCCGATGCCTTGCTGCCGGCGTTCAAGGCGCTGTCGGACCCTGGATACTCCTACATCACCAACGCGGCGCGTTATTTCCTGATCTATAATAAGGACAAGGTGAAGCCCGAGGACGTGCCGCGTGCCTGGACCGACATGTTGGATCCGAAATGGAAGGGTCGGGTGGCGACCGGGCATCCGGCGTTCTCCGGTTGTACCGGCACCTGGGCGCTGGGCGTGAAGAAAGTCCATGGCTGGGAGTTTTTCGAGAAACTGGCAAAGAACAATCCACGGATCGGGCGATCCGCGGTCGACCCGATGACCTTGATCAACGCCGGGGAGTGCCTGGTCGGTGTGGGTGCTGCGAACAATGCGTATGCCTCGATCGACAAGGGCAATCCGATCGGCGTCGTGCATCCATCGGATGGCCTGGTGCTGTGCGTCACGCCCTCGGCGATCCCCGCGAAGGCGCCGCATCCGCAGGCTGCGCGCCTGTTCATGGAGTGGTTGTTGAGTCCGGACTACGCACGGTTGATCGCGGCCGACGGCAGCGAACCGATCTTGACCGGGGTTCCGCCGCGATCCGGCATGCCGCCGCTGGCGGACCAGAAGATCATTTCGCTGACGGTGGACGAGATACGCGTCGGCGTGCCGCAGGTGATCGAGCAGTGGCGGGACACGTTCGGAAGTTGACCTTAGGCGCATGGCCCCTGGTCAGCCGACATCCGGCCGTTTAACTTCGGCACAGAGGAAGCCATGACACGACAATTGCCGCCCATGCCAAGCGTTCGGCCACCGCCTTGAGCGCGAGCCTGCCCAAACTGCACCGTCGCGCCCTTCCGTTCGATCCGCTGATTGTTTTGTGGATCGTCTTGGCCGCCGCCTTGGTTCTGCTGGTGGTCAATCCGCTGTTCCGCCTGGTGCAGACCAGTCTGCAGGATACCGATACGGGCGCGTTCACCTGGATGAACTACGTCACGGCGTATTCGCGGCCGCGCTACCTGGTGGCGATGCTGAATTCGTTGCGGCTGGGCGCGGGTGTCACGGTGCTGTGCCTGCTGTTCGCGGTGCCGATGGCCTGGGCGGTGTCGCGCACCGACATGCCGGGCAAGGGTCTGATCCGGTTCCTGGTCCTGGGGGCCTTCGTCACGCCGCCGTATCTTGGCGCCATCGCCTGGATCCTGCTGGCGGGGCCGAATTCCGGCTGGCTCAACCGGGTCTGGATGGCGGTGACCGGCGCGCATGAAGGACCGTTTAACATCTATACGTTCAGCGGGCTGACCTTCAACATCGCGATCTACTCGTTTCCGTATCTGTTTATTTTCACCACGGCGGCGCTCGATCTGGTTTCATCGGAAATGGAGGATGCCGCCAACATCCTGGGTGCCGGCATCCTGCGCACCACGATGCGGGTGACCTTGCCGATGGTGCTGCCGGCGATCCTGGGCGGTGCGATCGTCACGTTCCTGGAGGCGATCGCGTTGTTCGGTTCGCCCGCGCTGATTGCTATTCCGGCCAGGTTCACTGTGGTGACCACGCAATTGCTGGAATTTTTCGGCGAGCCGGTTCGGGTCGAGGTGGCCGCCGCGTATGCCGTGCCGCTGCTGCTGATTACCGTCGTGCTGTTCGGCCTGCAGCGGCGGTTGGTCAGCCGGCGGGGCTTCGTCGCGCTGACCGGCAAGGGCGGCGAGCGGCGGATCATGCAGATCGGCCCCTGGCGCTGGGTCATGCTGGGGTATTCGTTGCTCGTGCTGTCACTGTCAGTGCTGTTTCCTTATATAGTGTTGGGGCAGGCGGCGCTGTCGAAGGCCTGGGGGCGCGGGTTCAGCCTGGACAACCTGACCCTGCACAATTTCACCTATTTGCTGTTCGAGCACGAGACCGCCGGGCGATCGGTGATGAACAGCTTCACCTATGCGGCGGCGGCGGCGTGCATCGCCATCACGCTGGGCCTGTCCATCGCCTACATCAACAGCCGGCGGCTGCTGCCGTTTTCCGGCGTGCTGAGTTTCCTGTGCATGGCGCCGTTCGTGGTGCCGGGGATCGTGCTGGCCATCGCATTCTATGCCGCCTATGCCCCGCCGCCGTTCGCCTTGTACGGCACCGCCCTGATCCTGATCCTGGCGTTCGCGACGCGGTTTCTGCCGATCGGCTTCGCCAACGCCGACGCGGCGATCCGAACCATCCATCCGGAAATGGAGGAGGCGGTGCGGATCCTGGGCGGCGGGCGGCTGACCGCTATCCGCCACGTGCTGGCGCCGCTGATGAAGCGCAACCTGATCGGCGCCTGGCTGCTGGTGTTCATCCCGGCGACGCGGGAACTGTCCAGCGCAATGTTCCTGTATGGTCCGAAAACCCGCACCATGTCGGTGATGCTGATGGACATGAGCGAGGAGGGCAATTTCGAGAGCCTCGCGGCGCTGGGCTTCCTGCTGCTGATTTCCACCCTGGTCATCGTCGGCATCGCCACCGCTCTGCTGGGCCGGGATTTCATGCTGCGCCGGGAGAGGCAATGACCGACAGCAAGCTTGCACTGGTCGGCCTGGGCAAGAGCTTCGGCTCGACGCCCGCCGTCATCGATGTTTCGTTGAGTTTGCGGCCGGGTGAGTTCGTGTCGCTGCTGGGTCCTTCCGGCTGCGGCAAGACGACGACGCTGCGGATGATCGCCGGGTTCATGAAGCCGACCGCCGGGCGGATCGAGGTGAACGGGCAGACGGTGTCCACCCCGGGCAGCGTGGTCGCGCCGGAGCGGCGGGGCATGTCGATGATTTTCCAGAGCTACGCCATCTGGCCGAACATGACGGTGGGCCAGAACGTCGCTTTCGGGCTGAAGTTGCGGAAGATATCGGCGGCAGAGGTGACGGAGCGGGTCGACCGGATCCTGGACACGGTGCAGCTTCGCCATCTGAAGGACCGTTATCCGGCTGAACTGTCGGGCGGCCAGCAGCAGCGGGTCGCTTTGGCTCGCGCTATTGTGATCGAGCCGGAAGTACTACTTCTTGATGAGCCGCTGTCCAACCTGGATGCCAATTTGCGGGAGGAGATGCGCAGCGAAATCCGCCGTCTGCACGATGCCTTCCAGATCACCACCGTCTACGTGACGCACGACCAATCGGAGGCGATGGTCACCAGCGACCGGATCGTGGTGATGAATCGGGGAAGAATTGAGCAGGTGGATGACCCGGTGTCGTTGTACCAGCGTCCGAAGACCCGATTTGTTGCCGGATTCATCGGCCGGACCAATCTTCTCGATGGCAGGCACGATGGAAATCGGATTGTGTTTCCTGGATTCGATGTGCCTTCCGGTTGTATATCTTCCAATGATACAAGTTTTTCGATCCGTCCGCAGAGTATTATTCTACACGATGGGGCGCCGGTCGGTCAGGGTGCAACCTGGTGGATCGCCGGCACGATCGTTGAACGGGCGTATTTGGGCGAATACTGGGAATACGTCGTGCGACCGGCGGGTTCGGATCTGCGACTGCGGGTCAGCACGCCGCCGACCGTCGTGCATGATATCGACCGAGCGGTCTGGATGGAGATCGATCCGGGGCGAATAGTGCCGATACCGCCGCCAGGGCCTCGCGCAGAAGGAGATTTTTCGTGAATATTCCGCTTTCCACCGGGAACATGCTGGCCGAGGTCGATGGGCCGATCGGCTGGATGACTTTCAACAAGCCGGCCCGCCGCAATGCGGTGTCGCTGGACATGTGGGAGGCGATTCCGGTGATTCTGGATCATTTCGAGCAGGATCCGGCGGTCCGGGTGATCGTGCTGCAAGGCGCCGGCGAGCAGGCTTTCGTTTCCGGGGCCGATATTTCGCAGTTCGAGACGATGCGGTCGTCCCAGGAGACCAATGCGGCGTATGACAAGGCCAGCGAGGCGGCGAGCCGGCGGCTGGCTGGTTGCTCCAAACCGACGATCGCGATGATCCGCGGGTTCTGCATCGGCGGGGGTGTGGCGATCGCCATTGGCTGTGACATCCGGATCGCCGGCGAAGGTTCCCGCTTCGGCATTCCGGCGGCTCGGCTGGGGCTGGGTTATGGCGCGCCGGGGGTGAAAAAGCTGATGGATCTGGTTGGGCCGTCGTTCACCAAGGAGATTTTTTTCACCGCCAGGCATTTTTCGGCCGCGGAAGCGCGAGAGATGGGGCTGGTGAACCGCGTCGTGGCGGATGAGGGCCTGGAGGCCTATACGCGGCAGTATTGCGCGACGATCGGCGACAATGCCCCAATGACGATGCATGCGCTGAAGCGCACGGTGGGTGAGCTCGCGCGGGGCGAGAAGGCCGATCTGGCGGCGAGCGAGGCCCTGGTGCAGGCGTGTTTCGACAGCCAGGACTATGTCGAGGGCCGGCGGGCGTTCATGGAGAAACGGCGGCCGGTGTTTCGCGGGCGGTGAGCGAGCCGGCTCCAACTGCATATTATAGTACTGTTTTATTGCCAATAGGCAAATTACGGAACAATGACTGAGGTCTTTTTCTATTGATGCTGTCGAATACGATGAGTGGTGCTGTTGATGGAACGAAAAGAGGAGGCGGTTATTACCCGCCTGTTGGTTTTGATAGGAGAATTGGTCCTGTAGGTTGTGGAGTGAAACGTTTTGCAAGTCGGGCCGTTGGTTGAAGCGGGTGAATACGGGGTCGACCGGGGCTTTTAGTCGGATCGGGATGTGTCGATCGTATAGATTACGCTGGACTTTTAGTCAGTACTGCTGATTGTAGAATACAATAGTATGAAGTCGAACAATAATATACTGTCGCAGCGAGACGTATCAACCTATAGTTGTATATAACTGACCTCTAGCAACCATGTAATTTTGCCAGGTTTCCATTGTGTGGCAATTTCCGGCGGCATCTGCGAAAAGGCAATTGTATCTGTGTGATAGTCGGTCGGGGAGGCCGTTCCAGGCACACAGTTGGTTGGATTCTTTTGGTTTGGTGCGGTGCATTTTTGACTTGCCACGGCCGCTGGCGCGTATATGCTGCACATGCTCACCCCGCCACGATCACCGGATATTGTAATTGCCGGCGAGTGAGAAAAGGATTGCGCCAAGCGATTGGATGACTGTAGACGATATCACCGGTCCGGGTGCCTCCGGCCCTTGATCACATCTTTGGACGGAGAATAACATGTCGGGTTCTGTAACGGTTCCGGGGACATCGGGCTCGGTAGTAACGGTCTCGTCTGGAACCGGCGACGTCCTGGGTCTTGCGCAACAAATCGCGCACTCTCTCTTTGAGATGTTGAGCACCAGTGTTCCGGGGGGACTCAGCAGCGGCCCGAACACGCTTAATGTCGTTACAGACACCACTCCGGGACCGATCCCAGCTCCGACACTGTCTGGGACATTGACCTCGAGCGAACTCGTCCTTTCGGGTCCGGGTGCAGGTAATGAGACGATCCCGGCCGGTTACAATTATGTGGTCAATACGGCGAGTGTTGCGCAGACGCTGACCGGGTCGAATGTCGATATCGTCGGAGGCACGATCGGTTCCAGCTACAATGTCAGCGGCAACAGCACGGTCGCGGCGACGGGCGGCAACAATACTGTTTCGGCTTCAGGGACCTATGTGCTGTCGTTCGGGTCGGGTGCGAACATGGTGTTCGCCGACGGGTCGGGCACTATCGCCGCCGGGTCGGGCAGCACCAGCATCGATGCGGCTGGATCGGGAAACCTGGTCTTTGCGGGCGTCGGAAACACCGCGATCAGCAGCGGTGGTGCGGCCAACTCGATTTTCGGTAGTTTCAATGGGACAGCCGGCAGTGTTACGGCGGTCTTGTCGGGAGCCAACGACCTTGTTGCGCTGGGTGACAGCAGCGGCTCCGTAACGACAGCCGGAAGCGGTGCGTTCGTGCAGGGAGGCGTGCCGGGCACGACGCTGACGGTCGACGACACCGGGTCGCACGACGTGTTTAACGCGTATAGCAGCAACGAGGTCGCCACTCTTGGTGGTTCCGCTGCATATCTGCAGGGCGGGACGGCCGGCTCGACCCTGACCGCAGTCGATAATGGCGCTAACGACACCATTAACGCGTTGTCCAGCAACGCGACGGTCACCGCCAATGGCACCGGACTTGTCGTGAATGGCGGTAATGGGGCGTTGACATTTGTCGGTGGAGCAGACGCTTCGACGGTCTACGGCGGTGCCAATGGGTCGACGGTATCGGGCGGCAGCGGTGGGGTGTTCTTCGGCGCCATTGGCACGGCGAATTCAATCACGGGTGTCTCCGGCTCGACATCGACCATCTTTGGGACGGCGGACTCCAGCGCTACCTTCGGCGGTGCGGGTAACCTGATCTACTCGGCGTCAACGGGCAATGCCACGCTGAATGCGGCCAGTGCGTCGGGCAATGTGAATGCCTGGCTGCCGGGTAGCGGCAGTGGGGCTGACTCAATCACGACGGGCAGCGGCAATGACACGCTGACGGCGGGTGCTGGTTCGGACACGTTGAATGCGGGCTCAGGCACCAACCTGTTCCTCTTCGTGGCAGGCCAGACTGCGGGTGCGACCGACTACATCACCGATTCGGTGGCCAACATCGCGAACGATACGTTCAGCTTCAACAACTACGGCGCTGCCCCGACTGAGAGCGTCTCGGGTGGCATGGTCACGCTGACACTGTCGGATAATACAACGGTCGTATTTACGAACCTGACCAGTGAATCGCAACTGAACGGTCACATCAACATCTATAACGCTAGCTGATCGGGCCGGAATTTTTCGTTGCAAATGGCCCGCCCTCACCCGGCGGGCCATTTCTTTGCCGGTTAGTTGGTTCATCTCGTTAGCCCATGGAAGCCTGGCTATAGCCAACCTTCGATGTCCCGTTTAGGTTAGCCTCGCTTCTTGGAATATGAGCGACTATGCGATGGCACTTAAAAACCCGCCGTGATAGCCATCACCTGATGATGGAGGCGGCGACCGCCGAGGTTCTGCGGACACGGGACGATTACAGCCGCGTGCGTGATCTCAATGAGACGCTGACGCAGGAATTGGCTCTCT
>DATAZJ010000504.1:0-4440 GCA_036272115.1 Rhodopila sp.
TTGCCATCGAGGTCATGCAATCGCTGCGCGCCAATGGAATCCGGGCGGAGATGGCATACCGGGGCAATGTGAAGCGGCGGATGGAGCGGGCCAACCGCACCGGCGCGCGCGCCGCCGTCATTCTGGGGGACGATGACATCGCCAACGGCGTGGCGCAGGTGAAGGATCTGGCGACGGGTACGCAGGAAGCCGTTCCGCTCGGCCATATTCCGTCGCGGCTGCGATGAATCTGGCGCTCAAACTCGATCGGATCGCCGCCCGGGCGGAGGAGCTGCGGGCGATGCTGTCCGAAGGGATTTCCGGGGAGGCTTATGTCAAGGCCTCCAAGGAACTTTCCGATATCGAGCCGGTGGTCGCGCGTATCGGCGATCTGCGGGCGGCGGAGCGGGCGCAGTCGGAGGCCGAAACCTTGCTCGGCGATCCGGAGATGAAGGACCTCGCGGAGGCGGAGCTATACGACCTGAAGGAGCAGATTCCGGCGCTGGAGCATGAAATCCGGTTGGCGCTGCTGCCGAAAGATGAGGCCGATGCACGCTCCGCCATTCTGGAAATCCGGCCGGCGGCGGGAGGCGATGAAGCGGGGCTGTTCGCCGCGGAATTGTTCGCGATGTATCAAAGATATGCCGACGCCAAGGGCTGGCGGTTCGAAATCCTGGACTATGGCGATACTGGCCTGGGCGGCATCAAGGATGCCACGGCGGAGATCACCGGGCGCAACGTGTTCGCTCGTTTGAAATACGAGTCCGGGGTGCATCGGGTGCAGCGGGTGCCGGCGACGGAGAGCCAGGGGCGCATCCATACGTCCACCGTCACCGTCGCGGTGTTGCCGGAAGCCGAGGAAGTGGACGTCCAGATCAACGAGGATGACTTGAAGATCGACGTCTACCGGGCGTCGGGCGCCGGCGGGCAGCACGTCAACAAGACGGAAAGCGCCGTTCGCATCACGCATATTCCGACGGGCACCATCGTCGCGATGCAGGAGGAGCGCAGCCAGCACAAGAACCGAGCCAAGGCGATGAAGATTCTGCGCGCTCGGATTTACGAGCAGCAGCGGTCCAGCCTGGCGGCCACGCGGTCGGCCGACCGCAAGTCCCAGGTGGGCACCGGTGACCGCAGCGAGCGCATCCGCACGTATAATTTCCCGCAGGGCCGGGTGTCGGACCACCGGATCAACCTGACGCTGTACAAGATCGACCGGGTGATGCAGGGCGACCTGGATGAGTTCGTCGATGCGTTGACCGCCGAAGACCAGGCCGCGCGGCTGGCCGCGGACGAATGAGTGCGGGCGTCAGCGTCGCCCAGGCGGTCCGCGACGGTGCCGATCGGCTGGCTGGTATCGCCGACAACCCTCGGCTGGAGGCGCGTATCCTGCTGGCGCATGCGCTTGGGGTGGTTCGGGGCGATTTGATCCGGGAGCCGGGGCGGCTGGTGGATGCGGCGTGTTTCGATGTCCTGGTGGAGCGGCGGGTGGCGCGCGAACCGTTGGCGCTGATCATCGGGCATCGTGAGTTCTGGAGTCTGGATTTCCATGTGTCGCCGGCGACCCTGGTTCCGCGGCCGGATTCGGAAACCTTGATTGAAGCGGCACTGGCGGTTTTCGCTGGGCGTGCGCCGCCGCGAACCATACTGGACCTCGGCACCGGGACAGGGTGCCTGCTGCTGGCGTTGCTTACGGCATTTCCGTCCGCTTTCGGGATCGGGGTGGATTTGAACCAGGACGCCGCCGCGCTGGCCAAACGGAATGCTGTCCGGCTTGGGCTGGCTGGCCGCGCGGCGTTCATCGCCGGCGATTGGACCGGGGCGCTGTCGGGCCGGTTCGATCTGATCGTGTCCAATCCGCCGTATATCGCCAGCGCGGCCATTGAGACGCTGATGCCGGAGGTCGGGCGGCATGAGCCGAAGCTGGCGCTCGACGGGGGGGCGGACGGGTATGGCGCGTATCGCGCGATGATGCCCGCCCTGCCCCGCCACCTGGAACCTTGTGGCGCGGCGATCCTGGAGCTGGGTCAGGGTCAGGCCGGCCATGTCGCTGATCTTGCGATGGAATTGGGGTTGAAGTCGTCACTTCGCCTTGATCTGGCGGAAATTCCACGAGCGATCGTGCTGACATGGCTGCATTGCTGAAAAAAATGTTTGGCAGGGTCGCGAGACGTGTGTACGGTAACCATGTGGCAGGGGCGCTGCTTGGCGGCGCCTCGGGTCGTGAGGGACTGATTATAACAACCCTTCGCGTGCCATCATCAACGCCGATGGATCGTGGTTGGCCCAGGGATTGCCCCGTGGACGCTCTCCAGGAGCGCCCGACACTCCCACCGGCCCACCGACAATGGGAAAGCACGACGGCAACAGTATGAACATGAAACGCATGCGTGGCCGTAACCACCGTTCGGGCGGTGGCGGCGGCAATGGTGGTGGGTCCGGCGGTACGATCCGGCACCACTCGGGCGGCAACGTTCCGCTGAATCGGAACCATGTTTTCGACAGCAACGGGCCGGAAATCCGCATTCGCGGCACGGCTCAGCAGCTATTCGAAAAGTACCTCCAACTTGGGCGCGATGCGACCAGTAGTGGGGACCGGGTGATGGCGGAAGCTTACTTCCAGCACGCGGAACATTACTTCCGGATTCTGAATGCGATGAACCAGGCCCAGCAACAGGGCCAGTCGAACGGTCAGCCGCAGCAGCAACAACATCCGCAAGGCAACCAGCGCCGCAACTATCAGTCGGGCGAGGGTTACCAGGGCGGCGAGGACGGGCAGGCCGAACCGGAAGAGGGTGAACAGCGGCTGGAACAGCGCGCACCTGGCATGGGCGACCAGCCGGAAGCTCGCGAGATCCCGATCGCTGCCGCTCCGCCTGAGGGCTGATCGTCGGAGACTGTGGGCGTAAAGCACGCTTAAGGGCTCGTGGTGAAATAGCTGAAGCGTTTGACTGCCGACGCCGGCCTTTCGTCGGCATGGCGGGCGCAGGCCCGCTAGCCACGGTTTGCAGTGCTGATCTCGGAATAGGCGTGGATAGCGGGCCTTCGCCCGCTATGACGGGATTGGGCGCCAGTCGCGATGTCGCAGCACTTATACCAGCCGGCGTCGCTCTTATCGCGTTGTCTGTTGCATCTCGCTGTTTCGCCCGCGCGGACCATGCGCGATCCGTGAATGCCGTCGGGGGGAAAGCAATCAAGAATGACGCGGAGTTTCGCGGAGTTCGCGCGGAGAGGAGATTTCAGCCGGTAGCATCCAGTACCGTGATTGCCTCTCTCCGGCTGCGCTAAATGCCCGTGATTGGCATCGAAGCAGCAAGTCAATTCCACCAGCACTCCTCCGAGAAACTCCGCGCGAACTCAGCGAAACTCCGTGATCCGCTTGATTACTTTTCGATCCACCGCGGCGAAGTTGGGTGGCGCTCCCAACAACTGTCCACGCGGCGGATACGGAACGAGCCGCCTGGAGCGATCATTGTTGGGCACCTGGTCTGGTGGATCTTCGGCAGCGAGAAAACGGGACCGGGCCGTGCCGGTCAGGCAACGGAGCGCGCGGGGTCGTTCCTGGTCTCCAGCAGGCGTGCGATGGCACGGCGTTCCTTGCGCTGGAGCGCTTCCTCGACCTGGACGGCGTTGTGGTTTTCCAGGCCCGCGACGATCTGGCGATACTCGGCGAGTGACGAGTCGAGGCTGGTCGGGTGGGACAGCGACATGAAGCGGAACGGCTTCAGGCGGGCGCGGAGCTGGGCGTAGAAATCCTGCAGCACAGCATTGTCCGACATGGCGAAGATTTCGTGGAACATGGCCTCGACGTGCTGGATGTAGGCGGGGATGTCGCGGGCCTCGACGGCCTGGCGCATGCGTTCGACGATGGCTTGCAGTTCGGCGATCTTTGCCTCGGAGGCGACGCGAATGACGCGGGCCAGGGCGATGGATTCCAGGCGGTAGGTGGCGTCGTAGAGGTCTCGCAGTTCCTTGGTGGTGTAGTCCTTCACGTAGACGCCGCGCCTTGGATTGCGAACGACGACGCCTTCGCGTTCGAGGATATAGGTTGCCTCGCGGATGGGTGCCCGGCTGGTGCCGAAGCGTATGCCGAGTTCGATTTCGTTCAGGCGTTGGCCGGGTTGCAGTTCGCCGCGGGTGATGGCCTCGGCGATGGAGCGGGCGATCTGCTGGGCGAGCGTGGTCTTGGTGATGTCGAGCATGGGGTTGCTATGCCAGGTCGTGTGGAGGCCGACTTTCCGCCGCGCCCGTCATGCCGATACCCGGGTCGGGCCCGAGCTGCCGGCGGCGGGTGGGACCCGTGTCTTTACGGGTAATACCAGTTGCCCTTGATGTTGACCCATCGGCACCGCCGTGCAACCGTCGCGGCGAGCGCGGGCTCGCCATCCGTGCCTTTGTTTCCGCTCGTAAAAGGCGTGGTTGCCGATCTCTGTCGGCATGACGGATGGGGTCGACCGAAGA
>DATAZJ010000505.1:0-3710 GCA_036272115.1 Rhodopila sp.
GCGGCAAGCCACCGCACGGCGGACGGCAAGTGAGTACGGAGGCGTCGCATTCCTGAAGCTTAACTCACAAACCGCGTGCTTGGCTTTGGCCGAACGGTCACGGTTACGCCATTGTTCCTTCGGATCACTGGCGCTATCCCATTTGGCATGGGAGACGAGTCGCGATCGGGCCGAAATCAAAATGCTGGCCATCCGGGCCGACGATCCAGCCTGATGCTGGACCTGAACCGGATTCCGGGATTCCTGCTGCAGTTGCCGAATGGCCGCGACGGGTGGCTGGTGGCACGCAGGGTCCGGGTTCTCCGCCGAACTTTGGCCATTTTGGCGTGGACCATCTCGGCGATGCCGATCCAGGCCGTGTGCCTGGTCTTGCCGGGAAAATCGAAAGTCCGATTCGCCCGATTGTATTGGGCGGCGTTTGCTTACCTTATCGGAATCGAGGTCCGGGTCGTCGGAACAGCGGCCAGGCGCCAAGGCGGCCGGCCGGTGGTGTTCGTGTCGAACCATTCCTCGTGGGTTGATATCCCCGTGATCGGTGGTGTCCTGGATGGGTGCTTCGTCGCCAAGGGTGAAGTCGCAACGTGGCCGGTCATTCGCACGATCGCCCGGCTGGGACGGTCGGTCTTCGTATCCAGGACCCGGTTGTCCACCGGGAAGGAGCGCGACGCGATGCGCGCGGTGCTGAAGGCGGGCGACAATCTGATCCTGTTCCCGGAAGGCACCAGTTCCGACGGATCGCGGGTGCTGCCATTCCGTACCTCCTTCTTTGCGCTGGCCGAGTCGAAAGCGGATGAAGACCTGGCCGATCTGCCGCTGATCCAGCCGGTTTCAGTCGTCTATGACCGCTTGGGTGGATTGCCGGCGGGACGTGCCAGCCGGCCTGTGTTTGCCTGGTATGGCGACATGGACATCGCTTCGCATTTCTGGCGCCTGTCGCAACATATTGGGCTGCGGGCGACTGTGCTGCTGCACACGCCGCTCGATCCCGCTCGGTTCGAGGACCGCAAGGCCCTGTCGCGGGCGGTTTGGCAGATCGTCGCCGACGGGGCTTCGACGTTGCGCCAAAACCGTCCGGCAAGCCCGTTGGACGCACCGGAGCAGCACGTGGTGGCAGAAGACGCCGCGCTCGTCTGAGGGTCAGTCTATCTTTACCAGCCGATGGTGTTTCCGGCCTACCGACAACTTAATCGCTCCCTCGCGGAGCTGATCGACGGCTATCGGATGTCCCTCGTTGGTGACCGCAACATCGTTGACTTTGGCGCCGCCGCCGCGGATCAGGCGTCGGGCCTCGGCGTTGCTGGCCGCCAGACCGGCCAGGACGAACAGACGGAACGCCGGGATACCCGCCTCAAGCTCCGCCGCCGGCAGCGTCACGGTTGGTAAATCTGCTGCCGCCTCACCCTCCTCAAAGGCCTGGCGTGCGGTTTCGGCGGCAAGGGCGGCGCGTTCGGAACCGTGCGCGAGGGCGGTTGCCTCGGTTGCCAGGATTTTCTTCGCCTCATTGATCTCGGCGCCGCCAAGCGCTTCCAGCCGCGCGATTTCCGCTAGCGGCAAGTCGGTGAACAGCCGCAAAAAGCGGCCGACGTCGCCGTCCTCGGTGTTGCGCCAGAATTGCCAGTAGTCGTAGGCGGACAGCCGGTCCCTGGTCAGCCAGATCGCCCCTTGAGCGGTCTTGCCCATTTTGCCGCCGGAGGCGGTGGTGATCAGCGGCGTGGTCAGGCCATAGACTGCCTTCCCGTCGGTGCGCCGCGTCAACTCCATACCCGCGACGATGTTGCCCCATTGATCCGACCCGCCGATCTGCAGCGTGACACCATGGCGGCGGCTGAGTTCACGGAAATCATAGCTTTGCAGGATCATGTAATTGAATTCGAGGAAGGTCAGCGGCTGCTCCCGATCGAGCCGCAACCTCACGGAATCGAAGCCAAGCATCCGGTTGATGGTGAAATGGACCCCGACATCGCGCAGCAACGGGATGTAGCCCAGTTGGTCCAGCCAGTCGGCATTATTGGCCAGCGCAGCCTGCGACGGACCCTCGCCGAAGCGCAGGAATGGCCCGAAACACTGACGGATCCCCGCCATGTTCGCGGCGATGGTCTCGTCGGTCAGCAGTTGCCGCGACTCGTCTTTGCCGGAGGGATCGCCGATCCGCGTCGTACCCCCGCCCAGCAACACGACCGGCCTGTGCCCGTGCTTCTGCAATAGGCGGAGGATCATGATTTGCACCAGGCTGCCGACATGCAGGCTGTCCGCGGTGCAGTCGAAGCCGATATAGGCCGCGATCGGACCAGCCTGCATCAAGGTGCGCAGGGCATCAATGTCGGTACATTGAAAGACGAAGCCGCGGGCGATGGCTTCGTCCAGAAAAGAATGGGTCGTCATGACGAGGTATCCGTGGTTTGCAGACCACGCGGGTTATCACACAGCAAGGCGGGGGCAAATGGCACGAACGATCGGGCTGATGAGCGGGACATCGCTGGATGGGGTCGATGCGGCGTGGCTGGACACCGACGGGGTCACGGTCACCGGCTTCGGGCCGACTCTGACGATCCCGTACGACGATGTCCTGCGCGCTGACCTTCGCGTGATCCTGGACCGAGCGCCGGGGTTGACGCTGGATGATGCCGATCTGGCCAGTGCGACCGCGCGCCTAACCGACTATCATGTCCAGGCCGTCGAGGCGCTGGGCAGACCGGCCGACCTGATCGGTTTCCATGGACAGACCATCCTGCACCAGCCGGATCGGCGTCGGACTTGGCAGATCGGCGACGCCGGTATGCTGGCCCGGCGGGTGGGGATGCCCGTCGCGCATGATTTTCGTTCGGCCGACGTCGCCGCGGGCGGGCAGGGGGCGCCGTTCGCACCGGTCTTCCATGGTGCCTTGGTGGCCGCCCTGCCGAAACCGCTGGCTGTCCTGAACATCGGTGGGGTCGCCAATGTCACCTGGATCGGTGCGGGCGGGGCGTTGGTCGCGTTCGATACCGGACCCGGCAACGGTCCGCTCGACGATTGGGTGTTCCGCCATACGGGCCGAGCGTTCGATCGGGACGGTGCATTGGCGCGTTCCGGCCAGATCGACGACGATGTGGTCGTACGACTGATGTCGCATGGATATTTCGCGATGCCCGGACCAAAGTCGCTGGACCGACTCGAATTCGGCCAGGTGCTGGCTGATAGCGGGTTATCCCGCCTATCCGCCGTCGACGGGGCCGCGACGCTGGTGCGGTTTACCGTCGCGTCAATCGCGGCCGCCACATTCCCCGAACCGCCGAGGCGTTGGCTGGTCGGTGGAGGAGGACGGATGAACCCGGCAATCATGGACGGGCTCCGCCAGGCCCTGGCCGGTCCGGTTGATCCGGTCGAAGCTGTCGGATGGAGCGGCGATGCTCTGGAGGCCCAGTGTTTCGGTTTCCTGGCCGCTCGGGTTGCCGCCGAACTGCCGTTGAGCTATCCCGCGACAACAGGCGTACCGGCGCCGATGCCTGGTGGCAGGATCGCGATGCCCGAATAAAGACCTGAATGTAGCTGGCTTCGGCTTATCCGGCCCTGGCGGCGGCCCGAGGGCCGCGCCGGTGGGTCATCGGATCAGAGGGTCAGTCGGCGGCAAGCGCCATCTGTTTGCGGGCAATCGCCTTGCCGCAGAAATCGTCAATCGCGTCCGACACGGTGTCGGCATGACTGGCGAAAACATGATCCGCGCCGGGGACGAC
>DATAZJ010000506.1:0-2927 GCA_036272115.1 Rhodopila sp.
TATTCCACCGCGTTGTCGGGGAAAAAGCTCTTCATTTCGCCATAGAGCTGCGCCGCCAGCGTCTTGTTCGGCGCCAGCACCAGGGTCGGCTTCTGCACCGCCTCGATCACCTTCGCCATCGTGAAGGTTTTACCCGAACCGGTCACCCCCAGCAGCACCTGGTCGCGGTCCTCGGCATTGACCCCGCGCACCAGTTCGGCGATCGCGGTCGGTTGATCCCCCGCCGGCTGGTACTCCGACACGACCTTCAGCCGCCGCGTCATCGGCTTGGCGGCCTGCTTTTGCGGCATGAACAGCACAGGCGGCGGGCGCAGAAGGGCATGGGACATAAGGTGAACTCCTTCCCCCAATACATGGCGCTTCGGCGCCGCCCCGTCGAGGGGGGCTGTATCCCCCCGGGGATGCACGCGTGGGTCGCGCCGAACGTAACGACGGCCGGCTGCGCCGCGCGCCCGCACTGATGCGATATCCGATCGGTAGTTCTGTTACCAAATCGCTCTTCCGGCTATAGACCGCCCGCACGGAGCGGCACGCCAGTCGCTTCAGGACCGGAATCAGGATGCTGAGACTCGCCAAGACGACCACCGGATCGGTGCTGTTCGCACTGGATGCCGGGCTGCTGCTGCTGCTTTGGCCATCGGTGCTGTGGCTGTCCCGCCCGGACGCATGGTCCCTGTTCACCTTGCCGACGGATTTCCGCGGGTTCGAATATCCGGCGTTCGACCTGCTGCTGCTGTTCGCGATGGGGCTGTATCGGCGCGATTCGATCCTCGAATCCGGCCGCTCGCTGACCCGCGTGCCGCTCGTCGTCGGCATGGGGGCGGCGGTGGCCATCGTGGTGTCGCTGATCCCCCCGCTGCTGCTGGGTCGCGCCGCGATGCCGGGTGGAAGCGACGAAGCCATGCTGTTCGGCCTGGCCGTCGTCACATTCACCTTCTGCGCCTTCATGGCCCGCGTCATCCTCGACATCCTGGTCCGCCGCCACGTCCTGCGCCGCCGCCTGCTGATCGTCGGCGCCGGCCAGCGCGCCTGGGACCTGCTGCTGATGCTGGCGCGCGAGGGCAGCAGCCTCCACGACGACGTGACCCTGGTGCATGCGGCGGAGGAGGACGTCGATCCGCGCCTGCTGGCGGAGCGGCCCGACCGCATCATGTGCCCGACCGACTTCAACGTCGCCTCGGTCGCCGTCCGCACCGACGCCGACCTGATCATCGTCGCACCCGACGAACGCCGGGGCATGAACCTGGAACGGCTGCTGGAGTGCAAGAAAGCCGGCTTCCCGGTCATCCAGTACCTCAGTTTCGTGGAGCGGGAGATCCGCCGCGTCGACCTGAAGCGCATGGAACTGGGCTGGCTGGTCTACAGCGACGGCTTCACCTTCGACGCCCTCGATCGCTTCCTCAAGCGCTGCTTCGATCTCGCGGTCAGTTCGATCATGCTGTTCCTGACCATGCCCCTGATCCTGATGGGGATGCTGGCGATCCGCTGGGAAGGTGCGGGCCCGGTGTTCTACCGGCAGGAACGCGTGACGGTGGACGGCAAGGTGTTCCTGATCCTGAAGCTGCGCACGATGCGGGTGAACGCCGAGGCCAACGGCGCGGTCTGGGCCGAGAAAAAGGACAACCGCATCACCCGCGTCGGCAACATCCTCCGCCGCGCCCGCATCGACGAACTGCCGCAACTCGTCAACATCCTGCGCGGCGACATGTCCTTCGTCGGACCGCGCCCCGAACGGCCGATGTTCGTGAAGGAACTGACGGAGAAAATCCCGCTCTACAACGAACGGCACATGGTGAAGGCCGGCCTGACCGGCTGGGCGCAGATCAACTATCCCTACGGCGCCTCGATCGACGACGCCCGCTCGAAGCTGAGCTACGACCTGTATTACGTGAAGAACTTCTCCATCCTGTTCGACTTCGTCATCCTGCTGCAGACCCTGCGTGTGGTGCTATGGCCAAGCGGCGTGCGCTAGCAGGTGAGCGGAAGAACAGGAACAGCGCGATCAGGAAATTCAGCGCGTTCCACGCCACCCCGTTGGCGAACGCCGCCCGGTATGACCCCGTCATGTCGTAGATCGCCCCCGACAGCCATCCCCCCAGCGCCATGCCAAGCAGCGTCATCATCAGGATCAGCCCGGTGCGCCCGCCGGCGTCCTTCGCCGGAAAATTCTCCCGCACGATAATGGCATAGCTGGGCACCAGCCCCCCCTGGAACAGCCCGAACAGCGCCGAGATCACATACAGCGACGTCAGCCCGTCCATCATCATGTACAGCGTCAGCGCCACCATCTGCGCGAACGACCCGATCAGCAGCGTCGCCAGCCCACCAAGATGATCGGCGAGAAACCCCGAACTGATCCGGCTGACAATGCCGAACGTCAGCATCAGCGACAGCATCTGCGCACCGCGCGCCGCGCCATAGCCCAGGTCGCTGCAATAGGCGACGATGTGGACCTGCGGCATCGACATCGCCACGCAGCAGGCGACGCCGGCCACCATCAGCAGGCTTTGCAGCGCACGCGGCGGCAGCGCGATCCGATGGCGCGACACCGCCGGCACCGGCGCCCCCGCGGCACGCACCGGCGGCCGGCTGCGCAGCGCCAGCGCCAGCGGCGGCATCGCCACCAGGCAGAACACCCCCACCGCCATATGCGCGGTGCGCCAGCCATGGCTCTGGATCGCCCCCTCGATCACCGTCGGCCAGATCGCCCCGGACAGATAATTGCCCGAGGCAGCCAGCGCGACCGCAATGCCCCGCCGCCGCTCGAACCAGAAGGAGATATTGGCCATCAGCGGCAGGACGATGCCGCGGCGATCCGCCAGCTTGCCCATGATCACGCCGCCGACGCCGAAGCCGATCATGGTCAGGGTGAAAGGCAGGGTGGCGGCACCGCGGTCCGCATGGAAATCAGCCTGGACGGCGGGCAG
>DATAZJ010000507.1:0-5973 GCA_036272115.1 Rhodopila sp.
CCTTGATGTTGACCCATCGGCACCGCTGTGCAACCGTCATGGCGAGCGCAGGATCGCCATCCATGTCTTTGTTTTCGCTCGTAAAAGGCGTGGATACCGACCTTCGTCGGCATGACGGACGGGTCAACCGAAGAGTCTGCATCAACGCCGGTTGGTATGAGTTCATGGTGACGAATGTCGCCGACGGGACCGACGCCACGGTGCTTTGTTTCTGCAGCAATACGCTGATCGAGACGCCGACCGGGGCGCGGCCGGTGCAGGACCTCGCGGCGGGTGACCTGGTGCTGACGTTCGGCGGGGCGGTCCGGCCGATCACCTGGGTCGGCACCGGTGCGGTGCCGACCACGCGCGGGCGGCGGAGTGCCGCGACACCGGTGATCGTGCGCAAGGCGGCGTTGGCCGACAACGTGCCGTATCAGGATCCGCGGGTGACCAAGGGGCACTCGTTCCTGGTGGACGACGTGCTGATGCCGATGGAGTTTCTGGTCAATCACGCCTCCATCCTGTGGGATGACCGGGCGCAGGAAGTGAAACTGTATCACATCGAACTGAAAACGCATGACGTGCTGATGATCGGCGGCACCACGCGCTATATCGACGATGGCGTCCGGCGGCGGGGTCGCGTAACGCCGCGCGGCAGGCAAAAAAAGAGGCGCCCGGAAGCGCCCCTTTTCGTCTTGGTTTGTACGATCAGCGCTTGCTGAACTGGAAGCTGCGGCGGGCCTTCGCCTTGCCGTACTTCTTGCGTTCCACCGCGCGGGAGTCACGGGTGAGGAACCCGGCCACCTTGAGGATGCTGCGCAAATCCGGCTCGTAGTAGGTCAGTGCCCGGCTGATGCCGTGGCGAACCGCGCCGGCCTGGCCGGACAGCCCACCGCCGGAGACGGTGCAGTTGACGTCGAACTGGTTGTAGCGATCGGCCACCAGGAAGGGCTGGGTCAGCAGCATGCGCAGCACAGGGCGAGCGAAATACTGCACGACCTTCTTGCCGTTCACGATGATCTCCCCCTTGCCGGGCTTGATCCAGACGCGGGCGGTGGATTCCTTGCGGCGGCCGGTGGCGTAAGACCGGCCCAGTTCGTCGCGCTTCGGTTCCCGCTTCGGCTGGGTGGAAACCGGGGTTGGGATCGGCGTGCCGGTGGCTTCGGCCTCGGCTTCGGCGGCGGCCTGGCGGGCGGACAGCGCCTCTTTCAGGTCGGCGAGGGTGCCGGTTGGATTTCCTGACATCGGTCTCAGCCCCTCTTGTTCTTCGGGTTCAGTGCGGCGACGTCCAGCGTTTGCGGCTGCTGGCCGTCATGCGGGTGTTCGGGGCCGCCGTAGATGTGCAGGTGCTTCATCTGCTTCCGCTGCAGCGGGCCGCGAGTGATCATACGCTCCACCGCCTTTTCCAGCACGCGTTCGGGATGCTTGGATTCAAGGCGCTGGCGGATGGACCGGCCCTTGATGCCGCCGGCATAGCCGGTGTGGTAGTAGAATACCGACTGCTCCGCCTTGTTGCCGGTAACGCGGACCTTGGCGGCGTTGACCACCACGACGTTGTCGCCGCAATCGACGTGCGGGGTGAACTGCGGCTTGTGCTTGCCGCGCAGGCGGTTGGCGATGATGACGGCGAGGCGACCGAGGACGACGCCTTCGGCATCGATCAGGATCCAGCCTTTCGTCACCTCCGACGGCTTGATGGAGGGGGTGAATTTCAGCATTGTCTTGCAAGTGTCCGTGGTTTGGAGCGGCGCGGGTTATGGCGGCGCGGGCAAGGTGGGTCAAGGGATTTTTTGTTGTGGTATTATGCTACCACACCAACTTTAAACTGTTCAGTGTGAAAAGCTACTGATGAGTTGACAGATTGGTGGTCGGCGGTGTCGGATAAGACATCGTATCCTTGAAGGGGCATCCATGTCACAGGCGACCGAAACCCGGCGCGCGGCCGTGCCGAAAGAGATCGACGTCGTGATCGTCGGGGCCGGCTTCGGCGGCATGTATATGCTGCATCGTCTGCGCGGCCTCGGGCTGTCGGCCATCGTGTTCGACGTTGCCACCGGCGTGGGCGGCACGTGGTATTGGAACCGCTACCCCGGCGCCCGCTGCGACGTGGAGAGCATGCAGTATTCCTACTCATTCTCCGAGGAATTGCAGCTTGAATGGCAGTGGAGCGAGGTGTTCGCCGGGCAGCCGGAAATCCTGCGCTATGCCAATCATGTCGCCGACCGGCTGGACCTGCGCCGCGACATGCGGTTCGAGACGCGGGTGACGGCGGCGGTGTTCGATGAGGCGGCGAAGCGCTGGACGGTGCGGACGGATCGCGGCGATGTCGTCTCGGGTCGGTTTTGCGTGATGGCGACAGGGTGCCTGTCGGCCGCCAGGCTGCCGGATTTTCCCGGCATGGACAGTTTCAAGGGCAAGACCTACCACACCGGGCACTGGCCGCATGAGGGGGTGGACCTGACCGGGCTGCGCGTGGGTGTGGTCGGCACGGGGTCGAGCGCGATCCAGGCGATCCCGGTGATCGCTGCGCAAGCGGCGCATGTCACGGTATTCCAGCGCACGCCGAATTTCAGCATTCCGTCGCGCAACCGGCCGATGCCGGACGAGTACGCGCAATCGTGGAAGGACAGCTATCCGGCGCGGCGGGACGAGGCTCGTTTCACCCGCAACGGCATCCTGGCGAACCCGAACGACCACTCGGCGATCGAAACGCCGGATGCGGAACGGCTGGCGGTATACGAGCAGCGCTGGGCGAGCGGCGGGACGACGTTCATGGCGGCGTTCAACGACCTGATCTTCAACAAGGCGTCGAACGATACGGCGGCTGATTTCGTTCGTGGCAAGATACGGGCGATGGTGAACGATCCGGTGAAAGCCGAACTGCTGGCGCCGACGAGCCATCCGATCGGGACCAAGCGGATCTGTGTCGATACGAATTACTATCTGACCTACAACCGGCCGAATGTCGACCTGGTCGATGTGCGGAACGCGCCGATCGAGGCGGTGACCGCGGGCGGTCTGCGGGTTGGCGGCAAGGACTACGTGTTCGATGCGATCGTGTTTGCCACCGGATTCGATGCGATGACCGGGGCGCTGACGCGGATGGGCATTGCCGGGCGGGGCGGAGAGGCGCTGGCCGATAAGTGGGAGGCGGGGCCTCGGACCTATCTGGGGCTGATGACGGCCGGGTTCCCGAACTTGTTCATGGTCACCGGGCCCGGCAGCCCGTCGGTGCTGAGCAACATGATGGTGTCGATCGAACAGCATGTGGACTGGATCGCCGACTGCCTGGGGCATCTGACGGAGCGGGGGATCGACTGCATCGAGGCCTCGCTGCCGGCTGAAAACGCCTGGGTCGAGCATGTGAACGAGGTCGCCCACACCACGCTTTATCCGTCGGCGGCATCCTGGTACATGGGCGCCAACATCCCCGGCAAGCCGCGCGTGTTCCTGCCGTATATCGGCGGCGTGGGCGCCTATCGGCGGCGATGCGACGAGATCGCGGCCAACGGGTATGAAGGGTTCCAACTGGCCGGTGCCACGGCCGTGGCCGAGGCGGCGGAATAGATGCTGGATCTGCGTCCCAACTGCGAGTGCTGTGATCGCGACCTGCCTGTTGACAGCCCCGACGCTCGGATTTGCACTTATGAATGCACCTTCTGCGCCGATTGCGTGGCGACGCGGCTGCGCGGGGGCGTATGCCCGAATTGCGGGGGTGAGTTGGTGCGTCGCCCGGTGCGGCCGGCCGCGATGCTGGCGCGGCATCCGGCTTCAACCAAACGGGTGCTGAAACCGGCGGGCTGCGAGGCTGTGGCCGGTTAGGGTCCGACGCGGAATAATCGAAACGTCAAACACGGTGTATCGGCCTTTCGTCGTCGTGGCGGGCGCAGGGCCGCCCTCCACGCCTTACAGCGCCAGTCTCGGAAAAGGCATGGATGGCGGGCCTGCGCCCGCCGTGACGGTAGCAGGCTCCCCCTATGGATGGCGGGCCTGCGCCCGACGTGACGGTAGCAGGCTTTCTCTGGAGTGCGGTTATTCCGTGTCGGAGCCTTAGGTCACCGGCGCGGGGGTGGCGTTGTAGTCGGCGTCGGAGACGTATTCGAACCAGGCGGTGCCCTCACCCTTGTCGTTCAATTCCGACATCGCGAGGTGGGAGAACAGCTTATCCGGCGCGGCGCCGTGCCAGTGGCGCACGTCGGGTGGGATGATCACGGTATCTCCGGCGCGGATTTCCTGCACAGGTTCACCCTCGCGCTGCACGCGGCCGGCGCCGGACAGGCAGAACAGCGTCTGTCCCACCGGATGGCTGTGCCAGGCGGTGCGGGCGCCGGGGGTGAAGGATACCACCGATCCGCGCATCCGCGACGGGGCGACGCCGACGACGACCTCATCCGAAAAGACCGTGCCGGTGAAGTTGGATGCCGGCGCTCGGTTGGTTTTCCGAGCGGAGGAGCGAAGGATCTTCATTGGTGTTCTCCCAATCTATTGCTGCGGCGATGATAGGATGGTTGGTGCGGCGGGCATAGGGCCGGCGGGTCCCGCGCCGGGGTGCGCTTTGAAAGCGGAACGTTTTCTGCTAGCGTTCCGTTACGGTCTTGAAGTGGTCGCGTGGCCGCCCCATCCAGAGGATTTGCCGCCGGTGAACGTCGCATTGCCGAACCGATGATCCGTTGCAGCGGAAACGGCGCCTGGATCCTGCGATGGCAGTCCGGGGAGCGGAAGACGATCTATTTGAGTGCGCTTCTGCTCGGCGCGTGCGGCTTTGTCCTGTTGGCGTACATGGCGAAGATGTGGGGCGATTACCGCGACCATCTGGCGGCCGGCTCGCTGCCACCCTTCGGCGATTTTCTCGCAATATGGTCCTACGCGAAGATCGCCGGACTGCATCCGGCCACGGAGCTTTATGATTTCGCGACGCTGCATGCGCGTCAGGTCGCGGTTGGAATGATACCCGGAGCGAACAATCCGTTTCCGTATCCTCCGACATTCATCCTGCTGCTATGGCCGCTCGGGCTGTTGCCATACCTGGTGGCCTGGATGGCCTGGATGGGCGGCACGTTCGCGCTGTTCGTGTGGGCGGTGGCAGGAACGTGTTCCCGGCGGATGGTGTGCGTCGTGGGGGCGGTGGTGGCGCCGGTGAGCGTCATCGCGCTCGATTCCGGGCAGAGCGGGTTTCTCGCGGCGGCACTGATGATCGGCGGGATCCGGCTGGCGCGATCCCGGCCGGTGGTCGCGGGTGTGCTGATCGGACTGCTGAGCTACAAGCCGCAACTGGGTTTCCTGGTGCCGATCGCGCTGGGCTGCGGCGGGCTGTGGGGGGCGTTCGGGGTGGCGTGCCTGACGGTGGCGGGGCTGGCGGCGGCGGCCACCGTGGCGTTCGGGTGGGGTGTATGGCCGGCCTGGGTGGCGATGCTGCCGGCCTATGCCGAGATGTTCGACCGATCGAAGGTGCAGTTGCAGTTCATGCCGACGGTGGTCGCCAATCTGCGGCTGCTGGGGTGTCCGCCGGGGGTGGCGCAGGGTGTGCAGGCGGTCGCCGGCGTGGTGGTGGTGATGTTCGTCGCGCGCTGCTTCCGGCGCGATCCCGGGCGGCTGGCCGCGGCGGCGTTGCTGGTGGGGACGTTCCTGGCGACTCCGCACGCCTTTGTCTACGACATGCCGATGGTGATGGCGGCGGTGGCGCTGTTCATCGAGGACAGGCTGGCGACCAGCCGGGTGTTTGATCTGGGCGAGGTCGTCGTCCTGGCCTGGGTGGTGATGTTCCCGGTGCTGATGGTGGCGGCGGGCGTTGCTGTCCCGCTGAGCGTCTTGCCGCTGGCGCTGTTCTTCGGGCTGATCGTCCGGCGGCAGGGCATGGTGGCGGCCTGACGGTTGGTCGTTACGCCTGGCGACTTGCCGTGCGTCGCTTGGGCCCGTGGCTTGTCGGGCGGCGAGCCGGGTTCGTCGGGCCAGGTGTGGTCGGGCCGGGTATCGTCGGGCCGGGTGTCGTCG
>DATAZJ010000508.1:0-12260 GCA_036272115.1 Rhodopila sp.
CCAATCCGCGGGCGACCGACGCCTCGGCGAAAGCCTGGCACAAGCAGCACATCGATGGCGGTGATTCGCCTTCCAATCCGCGGGCGACCGACGCTTCGGCAGCGGCCTGGCACAAGCAGCATATCGATGGCGGCGATTCGCCTTCCAATCCGCGGGCAACCGACGCTTCGGCGGCGGCCTGGCACAAGCAGCACATCGAAGCCGCCGACAACTCGGCGACCGTTCAGAAGCAGTCGGCTCAAAGCCTTGCCCATTCGGCTGACGTCCAGAAGCAGCCGGCGCAAAGCCTTGCCCACTCCGAGGGCTCGGCCACAGGCGGCACTTTGACCAAACAGCAGTAATACCGGGCACCTTAACGCCAACCGGACGGCAAGCGACCCCGAGCCAATCACTGGTTCGGGGTCGTTGTTTATTGCGACAGCAAGATCGAAGGGGCGAACCGATGCGCAGGTTGATCAAACAGTGTGCCGCTCTGAGTGTATCCCTGCTGCTCTGTCTGGCGGTCACCGGTCAACGTTCCGCATGGGCGGAACCTCCCTCCGATCAGATCGCGATGGTCGTGGCCAAGGTCAAACCGGCCGTCGTTACGGTATTCTCCGTTAAGCTTCTGCCGAAAGAACGGCAGAAAGTGACGGGGGACGCCCCGATAGCAGCTTCATCAGAAAACTCGACCATTGTGAATGGTTCGGGCTTCATCATCGATCCGTCCGGCTTTATCGCGACCAACAAGCATGTCATTGAAGACGCGGTCTCGGTGTCCGTCGTGACTGCCGACGGCATTCGCTACAAGGCCTCGATTGTCGGGGTGACGTCCAAGGCGGACATCGCGTTGCTGAAAATCGACGCCAGCACACCGCTGCCGACCGTCGCGTTTGGCGACAGCGACAAGATGAGGGTCGGAGATACCGTCATCGCGATCGGCAGTCCGTTTGGGTTCGACCAGAGCGTTACCGCCGGCATCGTCAGCGGCGTCAATCGCAACATCATGGAAAGCCCATTCGACGACTACATCCAAACCGACGCCACCATCAATCATGGCAATTCCGGCGGTCCGCTGTTCAATGTCTCGGGTGAGGTGATCGGCATGAACAGTGTCCTGTTCGGGCCGGGAGACTATTCGGGGTCGATTGGTATCGGCTTCGCCATCCCGTCCGATGAATTGAACTTCGTCTACAAGCGCCTGATCGCGAATGGGTCGGTCAAGGCCGGCATGCTGCCACTCCGCACCCAGCAAGTGACTTGGATGCTTGCTCGGGCGATTGGCGCACCCGGGGTGGATGGCGCGCTGGTCGATTCGGTGGATGCCGATCGCAACGGCATGATGAAAGGTCAGATCAAACCGGGCGACGTTATCTTGTCCTTCGATGGACAGGCGGTCTCGGACCCCCGGGATCTGGCTCGCAAGGTCGCGCAGGCGGCAATCGGCGTCGACGCCGCGCTGGAGATATTCCGCGACGGCAAGCGCTTGGTCGTCCATGTTCCGATTTTGGCCTGGCCGGAGGGCATCCCGCCGGTTCTCCACAACATCGAGTTTCGAGGCCTTGGCCTTGATCTGATCTCCGGACCGCATGGCGGAGTGCTGGTCGCCGGGGTCGATCCGAACGGGTCTGCGGCGAGCAGCGGCATCAAGAAGGGCGATATCATACTGCGTGTGCAGTCTCAGAGCGTCTCCAGTCCCGATCAGGCCTTACATGCGTTGCGGGCAAAGTCGTCAGGAACGCATGATTACGTGGCGGTTTTGTTGGAGCGAAATAATGAACCTCTCTGGCTGCCCGTCTCGCTCCCGGCAAAGCAGTAATCCGCTACTGGCGCGCTGATCGGCTTTGGCGGGGCGAACGACGTCGGCTCCAACGCGTCCTGCCGCAGGCGCCGCTATCAAGGCAGAGACACCCGTGTCACGGCGGTATCGCTTCCAATCCCAAACAAATCCGCTGCCGGCAACCTTTCATTAACCATTTCGTGGCTTTCATAGGGTCCTGTCTCGTCGGGATGCGCCGCGCATGACTGAACTGCTTCTCGATCCCAATGTCGCGGCTTCGCCGCCAGCGCCGCCACACGACAGTATTCGCGACGCGCTCATGGAGAGCCGCCAGCGCTGGCAAAATCTTGTCGGCCTGGCCGCTGACCTGGCGTTCGAAACCGACGCCGAAGGCCGTTTCGCGTTCATGATGCCCGACACCGTACTGGGCTGGCCGGCGAGCGCGCTGATCGGCCAGCCGGCGGATGTACTGGTTGGAGACGACGGCACCGGCCCGACGTTCAATCCGTTCCGTCCGGTGGTGGAAATGCGCCGCCACCGCGCCTGGCTTCGATGCGCGGATGGCCGGCTGGCGCTGATCACTGTCTCGGCCACACCGCTGCACAATGCCGCCGGTCAGGTCATCGGCGCGCGCGGCATTGGTGTCGACATGACCGACAGCGACGCGCAGACCTCGCAGATCGCGGGCCGGCTGCGGCGGGGACAGGTGTTGCATCACATCATATCGCGGGTCGGGCGTGAGACCGACGCCGACAGCATGATCGATACGGCACTTTGGGCGCTGGTTCATGCCTTGGGCGCCGAGGGTGCGGCGGTGATCGGCGCGGTATCGCGCAATGCGCCGATCGAGGTATTGCACGAATGCGGACCAGGGGCTTCCGAGGTGCTGGAAACAGCCTGCCGACTCGTGGCGCGGCCGACATCCGAACCGAGCCACGGCATGAACCCCGATGGTCGTGTCGTCCTCGTGGTCGGGTGCCAGACGCGCTTCAGTGCCCATGCCGGCCTGGCGATCTGGCGCGTCGCCGATGCGCGTCCCTGGGATCAGGAGGACACGATGCTGGCGGGATCGGCCGTCTACATCGTGCGGATGATCTTGGAGTATGAGGCGTTGCAGCAGGACATTGTGCAGCAGGCCCGGACCGACCCGCTGACCGGCTTACTCAATCGCCGCGCGTTCATCGCGGAGATGCACCGCGACATCACCCGGCTGGACCGAGGCGCCGAGGCAGGGACACTGATGTTCGTCGATGTGGATTCGTTTAAATCCGTTAACGACCGTCTGGGCCACGGGGCGGGCGACCAGGTGCTGATCGGTCTTGCGGACATGCTGCGCAAACTGGTGCGGCCAAGTGATTTGATCACGCGGCTGGGTGGCGATGAGTTCGCCGTCTGGCTCAGCGGCGCCGATCACATGACCGCGGCGGAGCGTGCCGACCATCTGTGCAGGACCGCGCCGCTGGCATTGCAGTCGATGCTGCCCGAAACGTTTCCCAAGCTCGGCGTGTCGGTCGGGATCGCCACTCGCCGACCGGGCAGCCGGGAATCGATCGAGGACCTGACGCGGCGGGCCGACATGGCGATGTATGAAGTGAAGCGCAGTGGCCGGCGCCACTGGCGTGTGTCGCTGCTGGACGGCGACTGATGAAGGTGGACGAGGCGACGCGCGTTCGACAGAGCGCCTCCATCACGACCAGCCCGGAGGTGCTGCGGGCCCTGGCCAACGATCCCTCGGTGACGGTGCGTGTCAGCCTGGCACTGAATCCGGCGCTGCCCGAACACGTCAGCGCCATGCTGGCCGAGGATACCGATGCGCGGGTCCGTACGATCCTGAGCCGAAAGCTATCGACGCTGACCCCGGGCCTGGCCGACGACGCAAGGCAGCAAATGCAGCGCGATGCGGTCGCCAACCTGACGGCGATGGTTGCCGATGCGGCGCTGCGGGTCCGGATGAATATCGCGGAAGCGGTGAAGGATCTCGCCGACGGTCCGCGCGACATCGTGCTGCGGCTGGCGCATGATCCGGCCGTGATGGTGTGCGAACCGGTGATCCGCTTTTCGCCGCTGCTGACGCAGGAAGATCTGGTGACCCTGATCGCCGCCGGACCGCCGCCCTCGACCATCATGGCGGTCGCGAACCGGCCAAAAATCAACGCCGCGGTGTCCGATGCGATCATCGGCACTGACGACACGGCGGCTATCCGCGCGCTGCTGGCGAACCCGACGGCGCAAATCCGCGAAGCTACGCTGGATGCGCTGGCGGCACAGTCCGAGGTGCAAACCGACTGGCAGGCCCCGCTGGTCAACCGCCCCTATCTGCCGCCGCGTGCGCAACGCATGCTGGCGGAGATCGTAACAGGCCACCTTTTGGAGACATTGGCCGCTCGGAACGATCTCGATCCCAAGGTCGCACAGGCCGTGCGCACCGCGGTCGAACTCGCACACCCCAATTCGCCGTCCGATCCGCCGCCTGATGAGGACTCGCGGTTGTCCCGGGCACACGCGCTGGCCCTGGATCGCGCCGGCAAACTCGACGATGAGGCGATCCTGGAAGCGCTGCGGCGCAACGAAAACCAGCAGGCGACGGCCATGCTGGCGGTCAAGGCGGATGTGCGGCCGGCGGTGGTCGAGCGAGCCTGTGCGTTGCGCAGTGCGAAGGGGATCGTCAGCCTGACATGGAAGGCCGGTCTGACCGTTCAGACGGCGGCCGTTCTACAGGTCGCGCTCGCGCATCTGACGCCCGATCTGGTGCTTCGCCCCAATCGCGACGGGCTGTTTCCGTTGTCCGAGGACGAGATGCGCTGGCAACTCGCGTTTCTGGATGTCCCCGATCGGGCGTCCCGCGCCTGGCGGCCTCGGCCTTTAGGGGAGTAGCGTCGATCGAGGACCGCGACGATCAGTCGTCGCCCTTGCGGAACGGGGAGTCCTCAGCCAGTGCCGCCATCTCGGCCTCGATTCCCGCGCGTTCGTCGACCAGGAAATTCGCCACCGCCCGGCGCAGTCCCGCATGGGTGATCCAGTGGGCAGAGTATGTGGGCTTCGGCATATAGCCGCGCTGGATCTTGTGGCGGCCCTGGGCACCGGCCTCGACGCGCCGCAGCCCATGCTCGATCGCCCAATCGATGGCACGATAGTAGCAGAGTTCGAAGTGCAGGAATGGCCAGTCGCCGCGGCAGCCCCAGTTGCGGCCATACAGCGCCTGGTCGCCAGCCAGATTCAAGGCACCTGCGATCGGTTTGCCGGCGTTTTCGGCGTACATCAGCACGACCTTGTCGCCCAGCCGTTCCCCCAGCAACGAAAAAAACCGTCGGGTCAGGTAGGCGGAGCCCCATTTGCGGTCCACGGTGGATTGGTAAAAAGCGTAGAATGCGTCCCAATGGCGTTCGGTGATATCGGCGCCCGACAGCGCATGAAATGTCAATCCGGCGGCGTTGGCGTCACGCCGTTCCCGCCGCAGCACCTTGCGTTTGCGCGATGACAGCGCGCCAAGGAAATCATCGAAGGATTTGTAGCCTTCGTTCTCCCAATGGAACTGCATGCCTATGCGCTGCAGCCAGCCGGCGTCGCCGAGGCCGCGCCATTCATCCTCGGTGCAGAAGGTGACGTGGACCGAAGACAGATCATGCGACTGGCACGCCTGTTCCAGAGCGCTGGCCATCGCCGAGACCGGAACGCCGGCGTCGGGGCGGCGCAACAGCCGGGGACCGGGCACCGGGCTGAACGGTACCGCCGCCTGAAGTTTCGGATAATAGTTCTCGCCAGCACGCTCCAGGGCGTTGGCCCAGCCGTGGTCGAACACGTACTCGCCGTAGCTGTGCGATTTCGCGTACATCGGGACCACGCCGACGATATCACCGGATTCCCGGCGTAGAACGGCATGCTGCGGCAGCCAGCCGGTGCGGGAATTGGCCGAACCGCTGTCTTCCATGGCGCTGAGGAATTCGTGGCTGACGAATGGGTTGCCGTCTCCGGCGCAGGCATCCCAGTCGGCGGCGTCGATCTCCGCGATCCGGGCATGCAGCGTCAGAGTCAGCGTGGCCGAACCATCGGGCATGTGTGGCAGTTTAGTCGATTTCAAACAGACCTTCCACTTCCACGGCAGCATCGGCGGGCAAAGAGGGAACACCGATGGTGCTGCGGGCGTGACGACCGGCTTCGCCGAAGATGGCGACGGCAAGGTCGGAAGCGCCGTTCATCACCAGGGCATGCTGGGTGAACTCGGACGGGGCAGCGACGAAGCCGCCGAGACGGACAACGCGCTTCACCCGGTCGAGGTCGCCGCCGCATGCCGCTTTCAGGTGGACCAGGACATTGATGAAGCACAAGCGGGCGGCTTCCTTCGCCTGGTCGAGGGAAACGCCCCAACTGACTTTACCGGTGACCGCGACCTTGCCGTCCACCGCCGGGACCTGGCCGGACACGACGACGAGATTGCCGGTGACGACGTAGGGGACGTAGTTCGCGATGGGTGCCATCGGGCGGGGCAAGGTGATGCCAAGTTCCGCCAGGGTTGCCTCGATCCGACCTGCCATTGTGATGTTCCTTCGGGAGCGCGCGGTGCAATCTATCGTATCATCGCCCCGGCCCAAAGGGGTGAAGGCCACGCGTCAATATTCCAGCAGGTTATCGCGGAACTGCTGGTGGCCATAGGCGGACCGAACCAGGCCGCGATCCTGCAGCGCCGGGATCAATCCGTCCTCGATTTCAGCCAGCAACCGGCGGCTGACGTTCGGCATAGAGAACAAAAATCCGTCACCGCCGACTTCCGCCATCACCTCACCCATTTTCGCCGCGACGGTGTCGGGCGTGCCGATCAATTCCACCGACAGCGCGGTGACGTTGTGGCCGCTCATGGCCTGCCGCAACGTCCGGCCGGCGGCCATCTTCTTGAATTGATCCAGCGTTTGCTGATGGCCGTTCGTCGTCAGGTCGTCGGCCAATGGCCGGTCGAGGTCCATGCCGCCGAAATCGATGTTCATCAGCTTGCCCAGAAACGCGAGTCGCTGGGGAATTTGGGCGGCGGCCCGAGCTTCGCGGATGCGCTTGCGTTCCTGGGCGTCCGCGTCGGTCTCGCCGATGATCGGCGCGACCATGAACAGCACCTTGCAGTCGTCCGGATTGCGCCCTTGCGCCACCATGCGGGTTCGGACGTCGTCGCGGTAGGCTTTCATACCGTCAATGCCCTTCGGGTGGGCGACGATGGTGTCCGCATAGCGGGCGGCGAACTGGCGGCCTCGGGGCGAGCCGCCGGCCTGTGCGATCACCGGGCGGCCCTGCGGTGCCGGTCCCGAATTCAGCGGGCCGCGGGTCTTGAAGAAGTTGCCTTCGTAATTCACCGCATGGACCTTGGTAGGATCGACCAGGACGCCGGACGCCCGATCAGCGACGATCGCGCCTGGTTCCCAGGAGGCCCAAAGCCGTTGCACCACGTCGATATACTCGTCGGCCATGTCGTAGCGCAGATCGTGCTCCGGCATGCCGCTCAGCCCGAAATTCATCGCCGCGAAGTCGGAGCTTCCGGTCACCATGTTCCAGCCGATGCGGCCGGCGGATACCTGGTCCAGTGTCGCGACCAATCGAGCCAGCAGATAGGGTGGGTAGGCGAAGGTGCCGAAGGTGGGGACGATGCCGATTCGCGATGTGACCTGGGTCATCAACGCTGCCACCACCGAAGGGTCTTGTCGCGGCACCGCGATCCCGTGCTTCAGGTAGAGTTCCGTCGAGCCGCCGAAGCTTTCGCCGACATAGGAGGAATCCTCCAGCAGAATGTAGTCGAAGCAGGCGCGTTCCAGGCAGCGGGCCATGTCGAGGAACAGATCCGGCTGCTGCCAGGTTGTGCCGATATGGCCGGTCCAGGGCTCGCCCCAGGCCTGGACGCTGGAGCCCTGCAGGAACCATGCGAGGTGGAACGGTTTTCGGGACATCAATCGCCTCAGTCGCTGTTCGAGGTGTGACGGAAGCAAGCGGCGTACCCGGCTGAACCCCGGCAAAGCGCCCGTCGCTCCGGCCGAGTGACTACAAACCAAGCATATCCTGGATGCGGCCATATGCAATGCGAGCCCCGACGCCGGACCGCCACAGGCCATGGAATGGTATTTTTCGTAGCGTCGTGACCGGCATGTCGATGTCGGCGGTTCTGCCGCCGATGATCCGGCGGGCAAGTTCCGGTCCCATGGCGGAACTCATTGCGACACCGCGGCCGTTGTAGCCCAGGCAGACCAGGACGTTCTCATCGGGTTCGTGGATGTGGGGGTAATGGTCTTGGGTGGCGGCCAACCGGCCGCTCCAGCCGTGGGACCAACGGATTTCCCGTAATACCGGCCAAAGGCGTACCGCGTAGTCGGTCAGATAGCGCAGCGCTTCCGGCGTGGTGACATCGCGTTGCACGCTGCGGCCGCCGATCAGCAAGCGGTTGTCGAGACCGATCCGGTAATAGACGGTGATGGTGCCGACCTCGTACAGCGAGCATCGGGATGGCATGATCGACTGGGCGAGTGCCTCCGGCAGCGGTTCGGTCGCGGCGATCGCGCTGAACAGGGGTACCACGCTGCGCCGCAGGCCAGGCCACAGGTCATCGGTGTAGCCATTGGTCGCCAAAATCAATTTGTCGGCCGTCACGGTGCCGTGCGGGGTTGCCAGTTGCCAGCCGACCGTGGTTTTCCGGACTTGCCGAACCTTCGTCGCACCATGGATCGCGACGCCCTGCCGCATCGCCGCCCGAGCGAGACCGCGTGCGTAACTGAGCGGATCGAGTTGCCCGCCTCGGCGGTCCAGCATGGCGGTTTGATAGCGACCCGTTCCGGTCGCCAAGGCGATCTCGTCCCGTTCCAGTATAGAGACTGGGGCGTCCCGCCGGACCCATTGTTCCGCGGATGCACGAACCTCGGTGCTGCCCTTGCGCGATGTCGAGGAGCGCAACGTGCCGGATTGCAGCGCGGCGCATGAGATCTGGTGTCGCTGAATCAAATTGAATACGAAGTCCGGTGCGTTGCCCGAAAGCGCGACCATCCGGCGGCCGAGATCGGGACCAAAATCGGCCTCCACTCGGTCGGGATCATATTTCAGACCGGGATTGACCTGACCACCGTTTCGGCCGGACGCCCCCCAGCCAGGTTCGTGCGCCTCCAACAGCGTGACGTCCGCTCCCATCTCGGCCAGATGCAGGGCGGCGGACAAACCGGTGAAGCCGCCACCAACGACAGCGACATGTGCGCATCGATCCCCATCCAATGGAGGCGTTGCCGGCGCCGGAACAGCGGTATCGGCGTAGAGGCTGGGCGGCAGGGGGGCGGCGGAAGACATCGTCCCGGCATTCAATTACGCGGCTTTGAGTCTCGCAAGACCATGTAACATCGGATCGCCTGGCACAGCTTGATAGCGCTGCCGGCAAGTCTATGATAAGCGGCGACCGATGCTCGCTACGTTCTGCATGTGAACATGGGGCGTAAATTATGATTTATACAATCAAGATCAACGGCGTGGACAAAACCGTCGATGTCGATGGCGACATGCCGTTACTCTGGGTGCTGCGCGATGAACTCGATCTGAAAGGCAGCAAGTTCGGCTGCGGCGCGGGATTGTGCGGCGCATGCACCGTGCACCTGGATGGCGCGGCGGTGCGCGGATGCCAGACAGCGATTTCCGATGTCGGCAAATCAGCCGTTTCCACCATCGAGGGCATGGCGGCCGACCCGGTCGGGCGGCGGCTGCAGGCGGCCTGGATGGACCTGGACGTGCCGCAATGCGGCTACTGTCAGGCTGGGCAGATCATGACGGCGACCGCGCTGCTGCGCCAGACTCCGCATCCAAGCGACAGCGACATCGATGCGGCGATGACCGGCAATGTGTGCCGCTGCTGTAGCTACACGCGCATTCGCGCGGCGATCAAACAGGCGGCTTCGGGACATGCCGGCGAGAAGGGAGAGCGGTCATGACCTCACGTCGCGCTTTCCTGAAGATCAGTGCCATCGCGGGTGGCGGATTCATGCTGCGGGCGATGCTGCCGTCCGTAGCGAAGTCTGACGAAGCCGCTCAGCCGCTGAATGCGTTTGTAAGCATCTCGCCCGATGGCACCGTCACGATCATGTCGAAAAATCCCGAGATCGGCCAAGGCATCAAGACGATGCTGCCGATGGTGATCGCGGAAGAACTCGACGCTGACTGGAAGCAGGTTAAAATCGAGCAGGCGTCGCTGGATGAGGCTCGGTATGGCAGGCAGTTCGCCGGCGGCAGCATGGCGACCCCACTGAATTACGACCCGCTGCGACGGGTGGGCGCGGCCGGACGGCAGATGCTGGTGACCGCGGCGGCGCAGGAATGGGGTGTTCCGCTAACGGAATGTCGTACCGAGGGCGGTGTCGTTCATCACGACGGGAGCGGGCGTTCTCTTGGATATGGCGCCCTGGCGTCAAAGGCGGTGCATGTTCCGGTGCCGAATTTACGCGACGTGACGTTGAAGGATCCGAAGACCTTCAAGATCATTGGCCGTCGGATTCCAGGTGTGGACAACATCAAGGTGGTGACGGGCCAGAAACTGTTCGGCATCGACGTCGAGGTGCCCGGCATGCTGCATGCCGTCTTCCAGAAGTGTCCCGTGTTCGGCGGCAGGATCGTCAGCGCCAATACCGATGCGATCAAGAAGCTGCCCGGTATCCATGACGCGTTCATCGTCCGGGGACAGCCGGGACCCGATCACCAGTCGCTGGCCGACGGCGTTGCGATTCTCGCGAAAAGCTGGTGGATCGCCAATCGTGCCCGGCAGAAGCTTGACATCGTGTGGGACGAAGGTCCGGTCGCCACGCAAAGCACCGAGGGGTTTGCCCGCGATGCCGTTCGGCTGGCCAAAGGTGCGCCCGGGTCATGGTTGCGACGCGATGGCGATGCGGCCGGTGCGATGAAGGGGGCTGCGCACGTGGTGGAAGCGGCCTATGCCTATCCGTTCCTCTCCCACATCGACCTGGAGCCGCAGAACTGCACGGCGCATGTCCAGGACGGCAAGGTCGTGCTGTGGGCGCCGACGCAGAACCCCGGGCCGGGGCAAAAACTGGTAGCGGCGACGCTGGGAATCCCGGCAAGCGATGTCACGGTCAACATGACTCGCATCGGTGGGGGCTTCGGCCGGCGGCTGCGTAATGATTTCATGGCCGAGGCGGCCTGGATCGCCAAACAGGCCGGCGTCCCGGTCAAGCTGCTGTGGAACCGCGCCGACGACATGCGGCACGATTTCTACCGGCCGGCCGGGTTCCATTTCTTCAAGGCTGGACTGGACGATAAAGGCGGTCTGGTCGCGTTCACCGATCATTTCGTCACCTTCGGCCAGAACGGCAGGCCGGCGGACTCCGCCCAGATGGACGCCAACGAATTTCCGGCGCTTTTGGTTCCGCATCTCGAATACGGCCAGTCGGTAATGCCGTTGGGCGTGCCGACTGGACCGATGCGGGCACCTCGATCGAATGCGTTGGGTTTCGCCTTCCAGTCCTTCATCGATGAGCTTGCGCATCAGGGCGGACAAGACCCGGTGGCGTTCCGCCTGGCGTTGCTGGGGCCGCCCAGGGTGCTGGTCAATTCCTCCGGCAAGCCGGATGCGCTTCGCGATTTCAGCACCTTACGGATGCACAACGTGGTGGCGAAAGTGGCGGAGCTGTCCGGCTGGGCGGACCGTCACACGCTACCCAAGGGGACCGGCAAGGGCGTAGCGTTCTACTTCAGCCATCTGGGCTACTTCGCCGAGGTGGTGCAGGCGTCGGTTGCCGCCTCGGGCGATGTCACGCTGGACCATGTCTGGGTGGTCGGCGACGTCGGTAGCCAGATCATCAACCCCAGTGGTGCCGAGAACCAGGTCCAGGGTGCCGCCCTCGATGGGCTTGGAGCCGCGCTCGGGCAGGCGATCACCATCGATCGTGGCCGCGTGGTACAGGCGAATTTCGATACGGTACTGCCGCTACGGATCAACCAGGCGGCGCCGGTGACGGTGCATTTCCTGGTGACCGATCATCCGCCCACAGGTTTGGGCGAACCCGCGCTACCGCCGGTCATCCCAGCGCTGTGCAACGCGATCTTCGCCGCCACCGGGAAGCGAATCCGTAGCCTGCCGATCGATACCGGGATGTTGAAGACTTAGCGCTCGCTATATTGCGTTTGTCTCGGATCTGACTGGCTATGGACTCAGACAGCGACGGGCGCGACGCCCCTAACGCCACTGCGCCTGTGGCAGCCAATCGCAAGAGGCGACGAAATTCTGTTGTTCGCATCCGATCGTTCCTCCACCGGACATATGGTCGCTTCCGGCAGTATAATTGGCCCGTTAACTCGTTCGGTAACGCATACGAGAAGAAGATCGCCCGATCACCGACCGGTGTATATGACGAATGTGCCGCGGGCGGCGCGTCTTGCCAGGCCCGATCCGCGGCAGGCGGCTTGCCATGGGCGCACTATATGCCAGGGTACGCGCCACGATCCTGCGCAGTTGCCGCGGGTGACGGCAAAGGGAGTCCGGGATGCA
>DATAZJ010000509.1:0-3976 GCA_036272115.1 Rhodopila sp.
AATGGCGGAAGCATCCAGCGTTTGAAAAACTGGAGGTCTATCACCTATTGGGGCATCGTGCTGGATCGACACAATGTTATTCTTGCGGACAAGCTGCCACTTGAAAGCCTGCTGCCTATCAACGCCAGCCCATTTGGTGAGATGTTTGAGAGGTCTTTGCCGAATTCCGCGCCTCCAGATGGCGTGGCGGCAAAAAACATCGATATCGAAACAGAGATACGGGCGATCGTGGACCGGCTGTCTGCCTTGATGGCTGAACATTCGGTGCGTGTCGAATTTGGTATCCAGTCTCAACTCAAGACGCGCTTTCCACAGGAGCCTTTCCGGACCATCCTGCTTCACCTGCTGGAGTACGCGATCGCCGCTTCGCCAGGGAGCCGATTGTTATTGACGGGGGTCGGGCGGCCAAACGGCCAGGAGATTACTGTCAGCTTCGCTCAGGCAACGTCTTCCGCCGAGATACATCGGGCAAACTTGCGGAGCGTTCAGGAGGTCGCCGCGCTGCATGGTGCGCGTGTGGAGGTCGAACCTGTTCCGGACTTCGGGATTATGGTCTCGTTCCAAATGATCGAATAACGGTGCCGGCTTTTGCCGGCGAGGCCGGTGGCGCCCGGCGGTGACATCCTGCGCTTTTCTGTACGGGGCTTAATCGGGTCGGGGCGCAGGGCGTGTTTCGGCTGTCCGCGCTTCGCGAGGTTCTTGCGGGGATGACGGGGACTTGCCCGGCCACGACGGCGTGGCGATTGATGTGGTAACGATTGAGCTGTATCGGTCAGTTCGGACGGGCTCTGGAGGGCCATACCAGCAGGGCGGCGCTGGCCAGGGCGCAGGCGGCGCAGATGCTGTAGGTGCCGAGGTAGCTGCCGAAGGCGACGACGGCGGCGCCGAATATCGGGGGGACGGCCATGCCGCCGGTGAAAAAGATGGCGGTGCCCAGACCGGTTGCCTCGGTGCGTCTTGTGCCGCCCAGGGTGGCATATTCGGCGTAGCCGACGCCGGTGTAGCCGCCGGCGGTGCAGCCGGCCAGGAGGGCGTTGGCCAGGATGGCCCAAAGCGGCCAGGCGGGGCTGTAGAATCCGGTGAGCACGCAGCAGACGGCCATGCCCACCCCGTGGATCGCCAGGGTTTGCGCCGGGGTCAGCAGACGGTCGGCGACCCAGCCCCAGATCGGGCGGCTGATCGACCCGGCGATCTGGTAGGCGGCGAGGACCTGGCCGGCCTGCACCAGGTCCAGGTGGACGATGGTGGTCAGTTGGACCGTCATGAAGGCAATCAGGCACAAAGAGAGGCCGGCGTAGACGAAGGCGGCGACGGACAGGCGGCGGAACCTCGATTCCTTGAGCAGGGCGAAGGGCTGCCACAGTTCGCGGCCGAAGACGCGGCGGGTGGGGTCGCGGTCGGTGTCCCAGCGCTTGCGGGGAATTTCCATCAGCAGCATCAGCAGCACGACGGGGCCGAGTTCGGCCAGCAGGGCGCCGCGCCAGCCGATGTAGCCGACAAGTGGAGGCAGGATCAGCGCGGCCACGACGCCGCCGAAGGGGACTCCGATCTGGCGGAACGACATCACCAGGTTGAACACCGGCTGCGGGGTTTGCGGCACCAGGAGGTGGGTGCTGGCAGGCGCGGCTGCGCCGTAGCCGATGCCCAGCACGACGGCGGCCAGGCCCAGGCCGGTCACGCCGGAGCCAAGGGCTGCCAGCAGCAGCATGCCGGCGGCGGCGAGCAGTACTGCCTGGGTGGCTCGCACGCCGCCGTATTTGCGGACCATTCCGGGGGAGACCAGGGCGGATAGAATCCCGACGCCATAGGCGGTGGCGACGAAGCTGCCGACCAGGGTGCCGCTGACGTGCAGGTCCTTGGCGACCTCCGGCGCCACGGTGGGCAGCGAATACAGCGCCATGGTCGCCAGGGTTTGCACGGCCAGGGTGGCGAGCAGCGGCCAGACCGGCATCGAGCGGAGCAGGCTGGCGGTTGACGGATTGCCTATGGCGGGGGCGTGGCCGGGATTGGGCGTGGCCATGCGGTCTGGTGTCCTCCGGTTGTTCGTGCCGGGGGGAGTCTGGCATCGGTGCGCGGGTGCGTCGATGGCGGTTGCCGTGTTTCCAGGCTATGCAGGGTTGCAACAGGGGAGGAGCAAGGTATGCGTCGGCGTGATCTCGGTCTCGGTTTGTTGGCATTGCCCGCGTTGGGGCGTGGGGTACGGGCCGAAGCGTCCGGCGTGCGGATCGTCCGGCAATATGGGCTGCCGTATCTGCCGCTGATGGTGATGGAACATCAGAAACTGGTGGAGAAGCATGCCGCGAAGCAGGGTCTGAGCGGCTTGACCGTGTCGTGGCCGACGCTGGGCGGGCCGGGCGCGATGATCGACGGGCTGCTGTCGGGACAGGTGGATTTCGGGGTGACCGGTGCTCCGGGCCTGCTGACGCTGTGGGACAAGACCGTCGGCACGCCGCGGGAGGTGCGGGCGCTGAGTTGCGTGCAGTTGCAGCCGTTCATGCTGGTCACCAACAACGCGGCGGTGAAGACGATCGCCGATTTCAGCGACAAGGACCGCATCGCGGTGCCGACGGCGAAAATTTCGGCGCAGGCGCTTTGTCTGGAAATGGCGGCGGCCAAATTATGGGGTGATGCGCAGTATGAGAAACTCGATCCGCTGACGGTGACGCTGCCGCATCCGGAGGCGGCGGCGGGGGTGATGTCGGGGAAGTCGCCGGTGAACAGTCATTACGCGGTTTCTCCGTTCTATTATTACGAACTGGCGACGCCGGGGGTGCATCTGGTGCTGAAGTCGTACGAGACGCTGGGCGGTGCGCATGTGAACGGCGTGCTGGTGGCGTCGCCGTCGTTCGTGAAGGGCAATCCGGGGATCACCGCGGCGGTGCTGGCGGCGCAGGTGGAGGCGAACGCGTTCATCGCGGCGCATCCGGGGGACGCGGCGGCGATCTATCTCGCCGTGTCGGGGGACAAGCACGATGCGGGGTCGATGACGAAGATGATCGTCGATCCGGACAATGTGTGGACCACGGTGCCGCAGAAGGCGATGGTGTTCGCGGGGTTCATGCACAAGGTGGGGCGGCTGAAGCATATGCCGGGGTCTTGGAAGGATCTTTTTCTGCCGAATGTGCAGGGTGGGCAGGGGAGCTGACCTGGGTTGGTTTGCCGCGCTGGACGGGTGAGGCATTGGCCGGTCACCGTCATGGTCGGCGCAGGCCGGTATCGATGCCTTTGGTTGCCAAAGCGAAAGGCGTGGATACCGGCATTCGCCGGTATGACGGGGTAACGGCCGGTGCAACGGGGTGGTGTTGGGTATGACGGGGCGTCGGCCGGTGTGACGCGGGGTGGCGGTGGGTACGACGGGGTGACGGTCGGTGTGACGCGGAGTGGCGGTCGGTGTGACGGGGTTGCGGCCGGCTGATTGGGTTGATCGAAACGAAACTATGTTTTTATGGCGAGAAGCCTCGCGGCGTTGCCTTGACAGATGGCGATTTTTTCGCGGTCGGTGAAGGATGGGGTGGCCATCACCGGGTCCACGGGGTGCAGTTCCCAGATATAGGGGTAGTCGCTGCCCAGCATGATCTGGCTGGTGCCGACCTGGGCGGCGAGGTGACGCAGCGCCTCGGGCGTGAAAACCAGTGAGTCGAAATGAATTTGCTTCAGGTAGTCGGTGGGCTGCTTCTTCAGGTGGACGTTGGCGTCGCACAGGGTGGGCGCGACCAGGCAGGCGTGATCGGATCGCGGCGCGTACGAACCCAAATAGCCGCCGCCGTGCGCCGCCAGGACGATAAGCCCAGGATAGCGGTCGAGCGTCCCCTGGAAGATCAGGTGCTGTAGGGCGATGGTGGTGCCCAGGGGATTGCCGATCGTGTTGGTCAGCCAGCCGTTGCCCTGCAGCCTTGTGTTCAATTCCGGCACGCCTTGCGGATGGATGAACAGCACCGCGCCGAGTTCCTCGGCCTTGGCCCAGACCGGGTTGAAT
>DATAZJ010000510.1:0-14057 GCA_036272115.1 Rhodopila sp.
CTTCTGCTATGGGGCGAACACGACAAGATCATGCCCCGCGCCTACGCCGAAACCTTCGCCAAAGGCATCGCCGGCCCAACCACCACCCGCATCGTCCCCGCCGCCGGCCACCTCGCCGAACTCGACCAACCCACCGAAGTCGCCCGCGCCGTCCTGGAGTTCACCGGCTGACCGAAACGGTCGCGGACAGACATTCGTTAACACCCCGTTAACCAATCACGCCATACGGTCGCCGCAACCGTTCAGCGGAGACCCCCGCATGCCCCACCCCAAACTCAGCGCCTTCGTCATCGCCTACAACCGCGCAGCCATCCTCGGCACATGCCTGCGCGCGCTAAACTTCGCCGACGAACTCATCGTGGTCGACAAATCCTCCACCGACGCCTCCCGAACCATCGCCGAGGCCCACGCCGACCAGGTCGTCACCGTCCCCTGGACCCCCACCGTCGAGGAAACCCGCACCCTCGCCCTCTCGCTCTGCCGCCACGAATGGATCCTGTTCATGGACGACGACGAATGCCTCAGCCCCGAATCCGCCGCCGCCATCCGTACCGAACTCGCCGCCCCCACCGCCGAGGTCTACGAATTCCCCCTCCGCCACTACATTCTCGGCCGCCACGACGAACGCGCCTACTACTGGCCCGAACACCATGTCCGGCTGTTCCGCCGCGGCGCCGTCACCTTCTCCCGCACCGTCCACGCCGGGATCGTGCGCCATTCCGATCGGATCACCCGCTTCGACGCCGCCCAAGGCGTCTGCATCCACCACCTGTCGCACCCCGACGCGCATGGCTGGATCGAGAAGACCAACCGCTACACCTCCCGCCCCGACCGCGCCGGGATCACCGCCGGACCCGAGGGCTTCGCCGCCTTCGCGCATCAGCGGATCGACCACTGGATGTCCCGCACCAGGGACACCACCCAAGACGGCTACCCCGCCGCCGCAGCCCTGCTAAGGGCGGTCTACGACATGGTGGACGCGGTCAAGGCCTGGGAAGCAGCGGCCGGACCAGCCGACGGCGACACCTTGTTCCAGCAGATCTGCGACAGCCTGGACGCGGCCCAACCGCGACCCGCCGGCTTGCCAAAGCCCGAAAAACATGCCGCCGCCTGACCCCCCGCCCTACCGCCAACACTGTTTCACGCGCCGAACGTCTCATCCGCCTCCATCCGCACCGCCCGCGCCGCTCGCGTCGCCCGGTCGTGGTCGCGCATCGAGACGGGGGCGTAGGAGATCAGCAGCGAACGCCGCGCCGCACCGCTGTGGTTGCGCGTCGCGCCGTGCAGCAGGTCGGAGTTGAACACCAGGATATCGCCCGCCCGCCCGGACATCGGCATTGCCCGCGGATCGTCTTGCCCCGCCGGGACCTGCAAACCCTCACCACGATGCGTGCCGGGCACAAGCCGAGTCGCCCCGTTGTCCGCCCCGAACGGATCAAGAAACACCAGCGCCGACACCGTGCGCGGCAACGCCGGATCGGGACCATCCCTGTGCAGCAACTGCATGCCACCACCCGGCCGAGGTTCCCGCCCTTCCACCTGCGCCAGGAAGAAGGGCTGCCGCAGGATGTGATACGCGGTCGCAATCAGCCCCGGCAGCCGGCACACATCCCGCACGGCCGGGTCGAGGTCCAGCAGCGCATGCCGCCAATCATGGCCCCGCGGGACCGGCCATCGATCGGATGGCAATTCACCCGCTTCGAACGCAGCACGAAGCGGCTCGATCCAGTCCGCCGGCACGCCGCCCCGCAACACCAGAAATCCGTCATCGTCGAGACGCTGTCCATCTCCCGGACCGAGCGGCTCGATTCCTGGTCGGCCCAATGATTCGCTCATGCAGCGTCATAACCGAACACGACGGGCCCGCCCAGACCGCCGCGACCAAGGACGCCAGGCCCGGCATCACCACCGCAAAGCGTTACGACCCGTGCGGCAATGGCCATGAAAGCGGCCGGCACAGCGAAAGCGGCCGGCACAGCGAAATCCGGGGCAACAGAATGATGCGGAAGGTCCGAGGTTGCATGGCGGATGGGGTGGGATTCGAACCCACGGTACGCTTGCACGTACGCCGGTTTTCAAGACCGGTGCCTTAAACCGCTCGGCCACCCATCCGATTTCCTTGTGAAACTACGCCGCCATCCCCTACACCTCAAGTGTTGACGAAACGTAGCGTTACTATCATGTGTTACCTTCCCGTTGCCTCTCACCTTCAAAGCTAGGCTTCATGAACCTTCGGACCCTAACGGCCCTCGTCGCGACACTCATGTTGCCGGCTGCCATCGCACATGCGCAGGCGGCCCCGGACACCGCCAGTATCTGGACCTTGCAGGACGAGAACGCCTCGATCACCGCCGGCAACCCGCCGGACCGGTTCTACGTCAACGGCCTGCGACTCGGCTGGACCTCCCCCACCGGCCAGGTGCCCAACTTCCTCGCGGATCTCGGCCACACCCTCTGGGGCGGCGGTCAGCAGCGGATCGCATTCGATCTCGCGCAGCAGATCTATACGCCCGCCGGAACGTCCGCCGCCGTCCCCAGCCCGTTCGACCGGCCGTTCGCCGGGGTTCTGCTGGGCAATTTCTCCCTGATCAGCGACACCGCGGACACCAGAAGCGTCCTGACCCTCAGCGTCGGCCTGGTCGGCCCCGCCTCGGGCGCCGAGGAACTGCAGAACAGCTTTCATGACCTGATCGGCCAGAGCCACACCAACGGCTGGGGCAGCCAGATCTCCAACACCCCGATCGCCGAGATCCTGCATGAACGCACGTGGCGCCTTCCCATGGGCACCGTGGCCGGACTGGAAACCGATGCCCTGCCGTCGCTGTCGATCGGCCTGGGCGACCTGCGCGATTACCTGCAAACCGGCGTGACATTCCGCTTCGGCCAGGGCCTCGACTCCGATTTCGGCGTGCCGCGCCTGCGTCCCGGACTCAGCGGTGGCGACGTCTTCGTGCCGACCCGGCCGTTCGCCTGGTACGTGTTCGCCGGCGCCGACGGCCAGGCGGTCGCCTACGACCTGCTGTTGAATTCCTACCCGTTCCGCTCCGGCCCGCATGTCTCCGCGGTGTGGGATGTCGCGGAATTCCAGGGCGGCTTCGCGGTCATGGCCTACGGCATGCGCCTGACCTTCGCCTACGTCGCACAGACGCAGGAATTCCACGGCCAGACCGGCGGCCTGCACCAGTTCGGCTCCGCCTCCCTCGCTTTCCGGTTCTGACCGTCGTCCAGGGGGAAGTCACCCGCCAACCGAACCGCCATAACCGGCGCGGCCAGACGCATCCGGACAATGCGCAACAGGCACTGTCGCAGGCCCGCCTATCGCGCCGGCCCCCGTCAGACCGCCATCGCCCGCCCCTGATGCGCCCGCCCCAAACGAGCCGTCTCCTCGCTGTGGCCGGAGATCACACGCACCCCTTCATCCAGCCGCGCGACGATGTTCGCCGCATGACACCCCTCCAGGAACGCGATCCCATTCCGCCGGCACGCCGCAAACACCCGATCCCGCGCCGCCTGCATCACCGGCGGATACGGATCGCGCAGCAGCTTCACCGACCCCAGCGACAAACTCAGGTCCCCCGGCCCCATCTCGGCGAACCCCAACCCCGGCACCGCGCAGATCGCGTCCGCCTGAGCAATCCCTTCCGGGCTTTCCAGCTTCACCCCCAGCAGCAGCTCCCCACGCGGGTTCAGCGGCCACGGCTCGCACCGGTCCATATACGCATCCCCCGCCAATCCCCACACCGGCGCCGCCGTGTTCTCCGACCCCCGCCCCCGGGTCCCGATCCCCAGCAGCCCATCCTTCGCCCTGGGCCGGACCGCCCCCGCCAGCCGATCCTCCGGCGACGGAATCCCCGGATCGACCCCATCGAGGTGATGCGGATACCGGCACGCCTCCACGAAAGCCCGCACCGCGTCGGCGGTCTCCGCCTGGCACAGCAGAATCCCATGCACCCCGCGCCCGAGGATCTGCCGGAACTGCCACGCATTGAAGCGGACATTCGCCTCATCCGTCCCGTTCAGCGGAGCCTCCACGATCACCGCCGGGGTGCGATGGCCCGACCGCGTCGGTCCCCCATCCACCAGGCCGCGCATGTACTCCGCCAGCCCGGTCATATCGAATGCGCCATGTTCCATGCCGACATTCATGTAATCGGCCCAGGTACTGGCATCGATCCGGCCCTGCTCATAGGTCAGCACATGGCCGCTGTGCGGGCCGTCGTAATAGATCGCCTGGTCCTGCTCCAGCAGTTCGATCGCTCGGTTGATCCGGCTTGCCATGCGGCATCCTCCCGTTCTTGCCCCGATAGTTGCGGTCTCGGCCGAGGCAAAAGTCAAGCCGCGGCCAGGACCGGTGATGGGTCGGAATTCAGGAATTATACCAATGACCGTTGAGGTTGACCCTCGCGCCATCGTCATGGCCGGGCGCCTGCTTCGGGCGTCCCGGCCATGACGGCACCCGAGAGTCGGTATCAACGGCCCCTGGTCTTATGTACCAACAAAACCCCTCGATTTCGACACGAAGGCTCCTTTTCATTCCGAATAATTGAGCCGTCGCGATGACTGGACCTGCGACCTGGTGATCACCTGGTCCTGTGGCACTCGGAAATCGATGCTACGGTCGCCTATTATACCAGCCGGCGTTGATGCAGACTCTTCGGTTGACCCCGTCCGTCATGCCGGCGCATGCCGGTATCCACGCCTTTTACGAGCGGAAACAAAGGCATGGATGGCGAGCCTGCGCTCGCCATGACGGTTGTACGGCGGTGCCGATCGGTCGACATCAAGGGCGATTGGTATTAATGCCGCAATTTTGGCTTGGGCCACCTTTGGCTGCACTCGGCAGCTTCACCTCTCCGGCAACATGTACTGGCCAGAATGTCAACTACCACTTTAGCGATCGTGAAACAGCGTCAGCTTTACTTTGCTCCAACCCCATACAAAAATGAGCGATCCCCGGCGCACATTGAGGAATCCAGCCTATGTCAGGCACCGTCGTCCCCAACACGGACCCCGCCGCCATCGAAAGCGGCAACTCGTGGAACGGCCTGGACACCGCGGGCGCGCCCGTCATCGTCACGTTCTCCTTCCCGACCTCACTGTCCGCCTATGATACGACGATTGGCGGCTTCACCCCGCAGACCATTGCCAGCTTCACCGCTTTCACCGCCGCCGAGCAGACCCAGGCGCTGGCGGCGCTGAACCAATGGGCCGCCGCCTCCGGCATCGTCTTCCTTGAGGTGGCACCGGGCCAGGGCGACATTACCTTCGCCAACGTCGATTTCAGCACCACGACCACGACGTCACAGAACGGCGACTTCTCCAACGCCGGCGGCATCGGTTTCTATCCGTTCGGCAATTGGAGCTATTCTACCGGCAACGCCAGCTCCGGCTACGGTTTCACCAGCGACCTGAGTCCTGCCGGCGCGGTGTTCATGAACTCCAATTTCATCACCAACGGCACCGTCGATCTCGGCACCCTGCTGCACGAAATCGGCCATGCCATCGGCATGAAGCACCCCGACCAGGTCGTCTATACCGCTGACGGCGTCGAGCACAACCAGGTGCTAAACCCGATGGAGAACAGTTCCACCCTCACCGTCATGTCGGAGACCGGAGACGCCGCCAACGACGCCAACCCCACCCTCTTTCCGCTCGATCAGGCGGCCGCCGCCGACCTCTACGGCCCCGCCGGCACCGGCGGCGTCGAAACCGGATCCGCCTCCGGCAGCAATTCGGTGTCAAATTGGATCTGGGACGCCACCACCGAAACACTCACCCAAACCGCTGTTTCCGCCAACGAGACCATTCACGGCTCCTCGGTCGACGACATCATCTACGGCTACGATTATGGCGGCACCGTACCCACCAGCGGCACCATCGCCCTGTTTGGCCTGGATGGCACCAACATCCTCTACGCTGGCTCCGGCACCACCGCTCTCTATGGCGGCCCGGACACCAACACGCTGGTCGGGGGTGCCGGCAATGACAGTTTCTACGTCTACAGCGATCAGACCACCGTCACCGACGCCTACACCACCGGCGACAACACGCTGTACGCCACCGGGGTGAACGGCACGCTGCCGGAAAATGTCGATACGCTTTACCTCTACGGCAACGGCCTGACCGGCACTGGCAACGATCAGGACGACAGCATCTTCGGCGACGGCGTCTATTCCAACACCTTGGTCGCCGGCACCGGCACCGACTACATCGTCGGTGGCAGCGGCGGCAACACGCTGATCGCCGGCACCGGCATCGACACGATGTATGGCGGCACCGGCGCCAATCGCTTCGTCTTCGCCCCGGGCGACGCGCCGCTCAACAGCCCGAACGGCGTCGACTATATCGGTGATTTCAAGACTGGCACCGACAAGCTCGATTTCTCCGCCTACGCGGCGGCTGGCCATCCACTCACGTTCATCGGCACCGCACCGCTCACCGCCCCCGGTCAGGTCGATTATTCGACGTCAGGCGGTTACACCTATGTCGAAGGCGACGTTACCAGCGCGGGTCAGGCCGACTTCGAAATCCAGATGAGCGGCAGCCTCAATCTGCAAGCCAGCGACCTCATCCTTTTATCCACCCCCTTGTGCTTTCTCCGCGGCACCCAGATCGCTACCCCTGGACGCCAGGTAGCGGTGGAGCAGCTCGCGATCGGTGATGAGGTGATAACTCTGCGCGGCGGGACACAGCGTGTCCTCTGGATCGGAGAGGGCCGTGTGCTGGCCACGCGAGGGCAGCGCAATGCGGCAACGCCAGTCATCGTGCGCAAGGGCGCGCTCGCCGAAAACGTGCCGAATCACGACCTGCGCATCACCATGGCCCATTCGCTCTACATCGATGATGTGCTGATCCCGGTCGGGTTCCTGGTAAATCACCGCTCCATCCTCTGGGATGACCGCGCTCAGGAGGTAGCGCTCTATCACATCGAGCTGGAAACCCATGACGTGTTGCTGGCGAACGGCGCACCGGCGGAAAGCTACCGCGATGACGGTAACCGCTGGCTGTTCCAGAACGCCAACAGCGGCTGGGGCCTGCCGCCACAGGCGCCGTGCGCGCCCGTTCTGACCGGCGGCCCAATCGTCGATGCTGTCTGGCGGCGGTTGCTCGATCGCTCAGGCCCACGCGCTGGACTGCCGCGGACGGACGATCCCGATCTGCATCTGATGGTGGACGGCATTCGCCTGAATGGCGCGAGGCGAAACGGAAATGTCTATATCTTCAAGCTTCCCAGCACACCGGCTGCCGTGCGTATCGTCTCGCGCGCCGCAGTGCCGCAGGAGTTGGGCTTGGCGCGCGACCCGCGCAGCCTCGGTATCGCCCTTCGCCGCGTCGCCTTGTGGCAGGCCGCTCGGCTCAGGATCATCGAGGCGGAAGACCCGTCACTGACCGAAGGCCTTCACGCGTTCGAGACAGATAATGGGGTTCGCTGGACGAACGGAGACGCCGCGCTTCCGTCAGCCCTGTTTGACGGCTTGGCCGGCCCCGTCGTACTTGAGCTGACCATTCCGAACACCACCGACTACATGGATGAAGGCGTCCGGCAGCAAGTCGCTTGAAGCGCACGCCGTAAGTCAAGATATATGTATCAAATTCAGGCTGCTGATATGATTGGGATTTTCTGACTCATATTTCTTACACGAAATAGTAGATAATTATAGGGTCTTCCGGCGGCGGCAAACACGGACGCGGCAAACGCGGACAATGTGGCGGTAATGCCTATGGTTTGGTTCCTCCTGACGGCACTGTGCCGCATACCGGCCAGCAGGCAAGATCGTACTCCGTCCTCTCTGCCGCGCATCACGCCACGCCACCGGCGGATACGAATCGTGCGGCAGCTTCACCAACCCCAGCGGCAAACTCCGGTCCCCCACCCCCGGGTCCCGATCCCCGGCAGCCCACCCTTCGCCCTGGGTCGGACCGCCCCCGCCAGCCGATCCGCCGGCGACGAAATCCCTGGATCGACCCCATCGAGGTGATGCGGATACCGGCAAGCCGCCACGAACGCCCGCACCGCATCCACCGTCGAAGCCGCCGGACTCCCTCAGGTATCATTCGCCCGGCACACCTGTGAGGACACGGAATGAGTCGCTCGAAAGCGACATGCCCAAACTTTGATACGCGCCAGCAGCAACAACCTTTGACACCCTCGATCAACCGATCCCATCATGGTCGATGCCCGCGAAAGCATTACATAACGTGTCAATTACGCCGCGGCTGACGACCTGCGTCTCCGCTCGCATGGCAACCCGACGGTATCGGAGTGCGTTGAGGCTGACGCGCGTGGGCCTGCGCCCGCCGCGAAGAAAGGACACCGCCTTGACGGCTGCTCCAACTCAGGGATCGCCTGGAAAGCGATCGGTGGCGCGGAAACCGGCAAGCGGCGAACTGTGCAAACATGGCTGAGGCCAACCAACATCGTGTGCCGGTCATCGGCATCGGCGCATCCGCCGGGGGCATCCCGGCCTTCCAGCACTTCTTTGAGAACATGCCGGCGGTCAGCGGCTTCGCGTTCGTCGTCATGCTGCATCTGCCGGCGGACAGAAAGAGCATCCTGCCGGAACTGCTCGCCCGCTGGACCTCCATGCCGGTCGACCAGACAACGGACGGATGCACCCTGCAGGCGAACTGCGTCTATGTTCCCCCGCCCGGGGTCGTCGTGACCTTCCGTGACGGCCGCTTGCACCATCACCGCCCCGAAACAAATGAGCCCCGCGAAATCAATCCCATCAGCATGCTCTTCAGTTCACTTGCCGAGGAACTCGAAGAAGACGCCGTCGGGATCATTCTCTCCGGCACCGGCAGCGACGGCGCGCTCGGCCTCAAGGCGATCAAGGAAAAAGGCGGGCTGACGCTCGTCCAGGGCACCGACGGATCCGCTCCGGAGCATGACGGCATGCCGCTGAGCGCGATCGCCACCGGCGCAATCGACATCGTCGCCCCTGTCGAAGCGATGCCAGGCCGTATCATGGCCGTCGAGGAGGCACGGCGGAAGCACGACGATCTCACCGAATTGTCACCGGCAAGCATCGAATCGGCACGGCTGGCGATTTGCACGATCCTGAACCGCACCGTCGGCCACGATTTCAGCGGCTACAAGGACAGGACGTTCCTGCGCCGCGTCCAACGCCGGATGCAGGTGCTGGGCCTGGCATCGTTCGGCGCCTTCATCGAGCGGCTGGAAGCGGACCGAAACGAAGTCATCCTGCTGTTCCGCGACCTGCTGATCGGCGTGACCAGCTTCTTCCGCGACGAGCACACCTTCGAACTGCTCCGGCAAACCGTCATTCCCCGGCTCTTCGAGGGGGAAAGCCGGAACGCGACGATCCGCGTATGGGTCCCGGGCTGCGCCACCGGCGAGGAGGCTTACTCGCTCGCGATCCTGCTGCGCGAACAGATTGATCGCCTCGATGGCGATGCGCCCGGGGTGCAGGTTTTCGCAACCGACATCGACGAACCGGCGGTCGCGACGGCGCGGGCGGGACGGTATCCGGGCACGCTGCTGCAAGGCATGTCTCCCGAACGGCTGGCACGCTACTTCGTCCACGGCATCGATGGCAGCTACACCGTCGCGAAATCCGTGCGGGAGCTTTGCACCTTCTCGGCGCACAGCCTGACGCGCGATCCGCCGTTCTCGCGCATCAACCTGGTGTCCTGCCGGAACCTTCTCATTTATCTCGATGTGGAATTGCAAGCCGCCGTCATGCCGGCGTTCCACTATTCGCTCGTTCCGGACGGGATCCTTCTGCTCGGCAGTTCCGAAACCGTGAACCGGCATGAAAACCTGTTCAAGACACTCGACCGCGGCCATCGCATCTTCCAGAGACGCGACGTTCCCACCCCCCCGTTGCGGATGACGGGCCGGGACGGCGCCCGCTACACTCAGGCAACCAGAGGCGACGCCCCGGCCCCGCATAGCCTCTCCCGGTCCGGCTTCGCACGGTTGACCACCTGGGCCAACACCCGCGTCCTCGACCGTTTCGCGCCCCCGTTCGTCGTCGTCACCGCCGATGCGGACGCCCTTCACTACTCCCCCAACCTGGGCCGCTACCTGGATTTTCCGTCCGGAACGCCCAACCAGAATGTCCTGCTGATGGCGCGGATCGGCCTGCGTGCGCCATTGCGCGCGGCGCTGCGCGAGGCATCCGAGACCGGCCGTGGGGCCGAACGATCCGGCATCGCCATACAGGCCGCGGACGGCCGAACCAGCCGCGTCAACCTGTTGGTCGAGCCTCGGCGTGAGCAAGGCACGGATACCGTGTTCCTCGTCGTGTTCATCGAGGCGCGGAAAGACGCCGGTCAGCCGATGGACGACGCCTCGCGCGAAGCGGCGGGCCGCGAACTGGCCGTCGACCCCCAGATCGAGGCGGAACTGCGTGACACGCGTGAGCAACTGCAATCGATCACCGAAGAGCATGACACGGCGCTGGAGGAACTGAAGAGCGCGAACGAGGAGTTGCACTCCGTTAACGAAGAGCTGCAGTCCACGAATGAGGAACTGGAAACCTCGAAGGAGGAGATCCAGTCCATCAACGAAGAACTGCAGACGGTGAACGGCCAGTTGGCGAGCAAGGTCGATGAGCTCGACCACAAGAACACCGACCTGAAGAACCTGTTTGAAAGCACGCAGGTCGCGACGATATTCCTCGACCCCTATCTGGTGATCCGCAGCTTCACCCCCGCGATCGCCAGCCTCTACAATCTGATCCCCAGCGATCAGGGCCGGCCCGTGACCGATATTGTCAGCCACCTGCGTTACGCGAATTTGCGCGAAGATTGCCGGCGGGTGCTCCAGACCCTGGAACCTTTCGAGCGCCGCGTTCTGCGCGACGACGACGTGACACATTACCTGATGCGCATCCTGCCGTACCGCACCCCGGACAGCGATGTGGACGGAACGATCGTCACCTTCGTCGACGTCACCAGCATCGCGCAGGCGGAGCAGCATCAGCGCCTGTTGGTCGATGAACTCAACCACCGCGTCAAGAACATGCTGACCGTCGTGATTTCGATGGCGACTCAAACCCTCAGGCGCTCGGATTCGCTGGAGGAATTCGAGGGAAGCTTCATGGGCCGCATCCATGCGCTGTCCGCCGCCTATTCGTTGCTGAGCCATGAAGGGTGGCAGACGGTCGCGCTGAAAGCATTGCTCCTGGAGGAGCTTCAGCCGTTTTTCGCGCCGGACCGCGCGAATATCGTCATGGAGGGGCCGGACGTCCTGCTGAAACCCAGGGCCGCCCTGTCTTTTGGCATGGCCATTCACGAACTGACGACGAACGCTATCAAGCATGGTGCGTTATCGGTGCCGGAGGGAACGGTCCTGATCGCCTGGCACATGGAGCAGGGTCCGGACGATGAGATTCTGGTTCTGAACTGGAGCGAGGCGAACGGGCCTCCGGTGTCGCCGCCCGAACGCAAGGGATTCGGCATGACGCTGATCGAGCGCGGCCTGCGGCAGGACATGTCGGCAGAGGTCAGCATCGACTTCCACCCCGCCGGGCTGAAAGCCGCCTTGCGGGCCCCCATCTCCATGGGACGTCCGGACGCCCCCCCACCTCCGGACGCGACATAAATGGCCGACGCAAGCAATCTCGCCGGTGCACGCGTCCTTGTCGTCGAGGACGAAATGCTGGTGTCGTTGCTGATCGAGGACATCCTCACCGAAAGCCGGTGCATCATCGTGGGACCCTACGACCGCGTGCCCGCGGCCCTGGAAGCCGCCCGCAGCCTGCCTCTGGATGCCGCTGTCCTGGATGTGAACCTTGCCGGGACAAAGGTTTACCCGGTTGCCGAGATGCTGTCGGCGCGCGGTATCCCGTTCGTGCTGCTGTCGGGATACGGCGCGGGCGCGGTTCCAGCCGAACACGCGACCTGGCGGGTCTGCGACAAGCCGTTCAGGGCCGAGCAGCTTACCGGGATGTTGGTGGAGCAGATGACCGCGGGGAAACCGCCGTAAGGCGGCCTCCCCATAGCCGCTTCCGCCCACTGGCCCCTCCCCGGCCGTCACCACCCGGCCTGTCCGGCCCGTCCGCCGCGGCAGGGTGCGGGAACAGGTGGCTCGGACACGCCAGGCCATCGCGCAAAAGGATGTGCCGCCCGCATGGCGGAACCGCGCGCCTGCTGATAAACGCCCCCGCCATGACGACGACAAACCCGCGCACCCTGACCACGAAGCCATCCGACCGCACCGCCCAACTCCTCGGCCGCCTGTGGCGCGAGCATCTGATCCACCACAAGCCCCGCCTGGCGCTGGTCCTGGCGCTGACCCTGCTGATGGCCGGCGCCACGGCGCTGTATCCCGTGGTCATCAACCACGCCTTCGACATGTTCACCGACCACGACCGCCGGATCCTGTATCAGATCCCCGCCCTGGTCGTGGTGGTGACCGGCATCAAATCCCTGGCCCAGTATTTCCAGAGCGTGCAGGTCCAGCAGGTCGTGCTGATGGTGATAAGGGAACTGCAAGGCCGCATGTTCACCCACCTGGCCCGAGCCGACCTGGCACGCCTGGAACGCGAGGCCCCCGCCCAGCTCGCCGCCCATTTCACCACCGATGCCGCGACCATCCGCGAGGCGCTGACCCGGTCAGTCAACGGCATCGCCGACGTGGTCACCGTGATCGGCCTTGTGGGCAGCATGATCTACCTCAACTGGCTGCTTTCGCTGATCGCCGCGGCAATGTACCCGCTGGCGATCATGCCGATCGAGCGGATCGGAAGGCGCGTCCGCAAGGCCTCGGGCGGCATGCAGGAACGTGTCGGCGAAACCGCCGCCCTGCTGAACGAATCGTTCGCCCAGGCCCGCACCGTCCGCGCCTACCGCCTGGAAGCCAGCGAAACCAGACGAGCCGAGGCCGCGTTCCAGTCGCTCTACAAATCCCTGCTGCGGATGACCAAGAGCCGCGCCCGCGTCGAACCGGTGCTGGAGGTACTGGGCGGCGTCGCGGTCGCCGCGGTGATCGGCTTCGAGGGCTGGCGCGCCGCCGTCAGCAACCACGCGCTGGGCGATTTCACCGGCTTCGTCGCCGCCCTGCTGATCGCCGCCCGCCCGCTGCGCGCGCTGGGTTCGCTGAACGCCGCCTTGCAGGAGGGCCTGGCCGGCATGGTCCGCGTCTTCACCATCATCGATGAGCAGGCGACCATCGAAGACGCGCCGAACGCCATCCCGCTGCCCACCGGCGACGGCCATGTCGTCTTCGACGATGTCGGCTTCGTCTATCCCGACGGCCGCACCGGCCTCGCCGGCCTCAGCTTCGAGGCCCGGCCCGGCACCACCATCGCCCTGGTCGGCCCGTCCGGCGGCGGCAAATCCACCGCCCTGGCGCTGATCCCCCGCCTGCACGACGCCACCACCGGTTCGGTGCGCATCGACGACGCCGATGTGCGGGCGGTCACCTTGGCCACTCTGCGCGACAGCATCGCCTATGTCGGCCAGGACGCGCTGCTGTTCGACGACACGGTCGCGGCCAACATCGCCATGGGCCGTCCGGGTGCCGCGCAACCCGAGATCGAGGCCGCCGCCACCGCGGCCGCCGCCGCCGGCTTCATCGCCGCGTTGCCGCTGGGTTACGACACCATCGTCGGTCCCGGCGGTCAGCGCCTGTCCGGCGGCCAACGGCAGCGTGTCGCGCTGGCCAGGGCGCTGCTGCGCAATCCCCGCATCCTGTTGCTGGATGAAGCAACCAGTGCCCTCGACACCGAAAGCGAGTCCGCCGTGCAAATGGCCCTGGCCACGCTGCGCAAGGGCCGCACCACCATCGTCATCGCCCACCGCCTGTCCACCGTGCGCGATGCCGACCTTGTGGTGGCAATGGCCGAGGGCCGCGCCCAGGAAAGCGGCACCCACGCCGACCTGATGGCCCAAGGCGGCCTGTACGCCCGCCTGGTGCGCAGCCAAAGCCTGCTAACCGCCTGATCCGATCGTCCGCGGAGTAGCCTGCCGACGACGCCATAACCGAGGAGGCCAATGCCCGCCGGCGGCTGATGCGCCTTGAAGGGCGCGGCCTTGTCCTACGGAACGGCATTGGGTCAGCATGAATAAAGACATCGATCGCCGCG
>DATAZJ010000511.1:0-7371 GCA_036272115.1 Rhodopila sp.
CGCCGGGGAGAGGGCGGGGAGGGGAAACAGGAAGCCGTTGTAGCGAAAGGATTCCAGTTGGTCCTGTGTCAGCGCTTTCATTGGGTGGTCTCCCTTTTTGGCATTGGGTGCAGTCTGCACCGGGCACTGCGAACAGTCATAGGGCGTTGTTTTGGGGCGCCGTTTGGGGGTTGTGGTCCAGTTTGAACGGTGCAGCCTGGCGGCGACCACCGGTGACTATGAAGCTTTGGGAACTATATAGGCAGACCATGCAGCCCAGGACGCTGACGCACCCGCCGCGCCTCGCTCGGCAGCAGAACTGGCCGGGTGGGGAAATATGGGTGAGGCGCCTGCTGAAACCATGGACGTGAAGCCAGAGCGCCGGCCAGATACGCCAAGCCGTACGCGTCTAGCCGTGACACTGGCAGTGCAGGTAAGCCGGTCCCTACCCAGCCTTCCCGAACAGCTTCCCGAATAGCCGCTCGCTCTCCGCCAGCCCTTCCTCGGTGAACCACACGGACTTGGCCTTGCTCTTGGGATCCTCGATCATCCCCTTCTCGAACAGGCGGTCCATCGCGTCCCAGTCGTGACCCTTCCACGTGCGCATCTCGCCGCACCGCGTCAGCCACAGCAGCGCCAGCACCGCCTCGTCGATCTTGTCTTCATCGATGTCCATTTCCGTCTCCCCAGGCTTCATACCCCCGGCCCCAGTTCCTCAACCCCCTGGAACCCGCACGTCCCGCTACCCACACTGGGCAATGCGGGTTAGAACCCGCTGCAAACAGCGAAGCGACAGATCATGGCCAGCTACCAGTACGTCTATGTGTTAAAGGATTTGACCAAGGCCTTTCAGGGTGGGCGGGAGGTGTTCAAGGGCATCACCCTGTCGTTCCTGCCGGGCGTAAAGATCGGTGTCCTCGGCGTCAACGGGGCCGGCAAATCGACGCTGATGAAGATCATGGCCGGCATCGAGACCGAATACGGCGGCGAGGCCTGGGCCGCCCCAGGTGCCACCGTCGGCTATCTGGCGCAGGAACCCCCGCTCGACCCCACCAAGACCGTGGGCGAGAACGTGGAGGAAGCCTTCGTCGAACTGAAAGCCGCCCTGAACCGGTTCAACGAAATCTCCATGCTGTTTGCCGAACCCATGGACGACGACGCGATGAACACGCTGCTCGCCGAACAGGGCGATTTGCAGGAACTGATCGACTCCAAGGACGGCTGGGAACTCGACCGCAAGGTGGACATCGCGCTGGACGCCCTGCGCTGCCCGCCCGCCGACTCCTCCATCACCATGCTGTCGGGCGGTGAACGCCGCCGCGTCGCGCTGTGCCGGTTGCTGCTGGAAAAACCCGATCTGCTGCTGCTGGACGAACCCACCAACCATCTGGACGCCGAGAGCGTCGCGTGGCTGGAGCATACGCTGCACGACTATGCCGGCACCGTGATGGTGGTCACCCATGACCGCTACTTCCTGGACAATGTCACCGGCTGGATGCTGGAACTGGAGCGTGGGCGGGGCTATCCGTTCGAGGGCAATTATTCCTCCTGGCTGCAACAGAAGCGCAAGCGGTTGCAGCAGGAGGAGAAGGAAGAATCGGCTCGGCAGCGCGCCTTGGCGGCGGAATCGGAGTGGATCGCGGCATCGCCTCGGGCGCGGCAGACGAAAAGCCGAGCGCGTATCGCGAAATACGAGGAGATGCTGCAGAAGTCGCAGGAACTGGTGAGCGGCGTGGCGGAAATCGCTATTCCGCCGGGTCCTCGGCTGGGGAACGTGGTGATCGAGGCCGAGGATTTACGGAAAGGCTACGGCAACAACGTTCTGATCGACGGGCTGAACTTCAAGCTGCCGCCGGGTGGGATCGTTGGCGTGATCGGGCCGAACGGTGCGGGCAAGACGACGCTGTTCCGGATGATTACCGGGCAGGAGGTGCCTGATTCGGGATCCCTGCGGGTCGGGGAGACGGTGAAACTGGGGTATGTGGATCAGTCGCGCGACAGCCTGGATCCGGACAAGACGGTCTGGCAGGAGATCAGCGGCGGCGATGAGGTGATTTATCTCGGCAAGCGGGCGGTGCAGTCGCGGGCCTATGTGGCGGCGTTCAATTTCAAAGGGTCGGATCAGCAGAAGAAAGTCGGCATCCTGTCGGGTGGCGAGCGCAACCGGGTGCATCTCGCGAAGATGCTGAAGATCGAGCACAACGTGCTGCTGTTGGATGAGCCGACCAACGATCTGGATGTCGATACGCTGCGGGCGCTGGAGGAGGCGCTGGCGGAGTTTGCCGGCTGTGCGGTGATCATCAGCCATGACCGGTGGTTTCTCGATCGGTTGGCGACGCATATCCTGGCGTTCGAGGGCGACAGTCATGTCGAGTGGTTCGAAGGCAACTTCCAGGCGTACGAGGAAGACAAGCGGCGGCGATTGGGGGCGGATGCGACCGAACCCCACCGCATCAAATACCGTCCGCTCGCTCGGTAATCCCCAGTTGGTGCTTGCAATTGCGTCATGCGATGCCAAGCTTCGTTGCACGAGGAGTTTGGGCATGACGAATTTGGCCGCATGAGCGCCACCACCGCCCCGGCAATCCACGGAATGCCGGCCCAGCCGCTGACCTTCGCGCGCGAAAGCGATCGGGCGCGGCTGACCCCGGCTGGCCTGGCCGGCCTGAAAGCGGTCACTGCTGCCTGGCGCCTCAGCGGGCAGGAGGCCGCCGATCTGCTGGGTGTATCCGCCAGCACCTGGGATCGTATCAGGGCCGGCACCTGGCGGCAGTCGCTGTCGCAGGACCAGTTGATGCGGGTCTCCGCCATCGTTGGCATCTACAAGGGCCTGCACCTGCTGTTCGCCGACGACATGGCGGACCGCTGGATACGGTTAAGAAACAGTGGCCCGCTGTTCGCCAACCTGACCCCGGTCGAGGCCATGCAGGACGGTGGCATTCCCGGCATGATCGAGATCAGACGTTACATCGACGCGCTGCGCGGTGGGCTGTAGCCACCCGCGGGGCGGTTATCATTCGTTGCTGAACGAGTGTCTTTCTGGTCCTCCTGCTTTAACCGTCTCTTGTGAACATATAGTGAACATACCACTGATGTCCACCCCTATCTACAGCCGCGAAACCGCGCTACCGAGGTGGCTCGCCGCCAATCAATAAGATCGGTTCACGGAACGACCAACCATGACTGCCGCGCTTTTATGATACGAACCACTAACGACTACCCTGTCGCGACCATCGCCATCGAGCGTGCCGTCCGCCTGGTCTCCACCGCCAGGCTGCGCGACCCGGTGCTGCTGGCGCTGGTCGAGCCTACAATGCTGGACGACCTGGCCGAAATCGAGGGTGCAACGAGTTTCCGCCTCACCGAACAATCCCACGCCGCCAGCCTGTTCCCCAGCGGGCGCCCGCACGCCAATTTCGTCAACGCCGCCTTCACCTATTTCCGCCCGCGCGAGCAAAACCGCTTCAATGGCCCCCTGCGAGGCGCCTGGTACGCCGCGATGGCGGTCGAAACCGCGCTGCACGAAGTCGCCTTCCACCTGCTGCGGGAACTCCACCGGGTCAACGACTACCACGCCACCGTCGAATACGCGGAAATGTGGGCCAGCTTCGCCGGCAGCTTCGTCGACCTGCGATCCACGACACCCACCCCCGAGTGCCTGCACCACGACGCCGATATTGGCTATGCCGCCGGCAATCGCCTGGCCGACGAGACCCGGGATGCCGGCCTGAACGGCATCATCTACCCGTCGGTCCGGCACCACGGCGGCACGTGCCTGGTGGCCCTATGGCCGCACGTCGTGCAGTCCGTGGCGCAAGGCCGGGTCCTGCGCCTGCGCTGGTCGGGCACGCCGGAGTACAGTCTGGAAACCGTGGCCGCGTAGCTACCCGCGCTGCCCCGCGCGCCCAACGACACTCACCGCCAGCAACACGACAAGCCCGCCCGCGAACACCGCGCAGGCCAGGGCAGGCGGCAAGTCGAACCGAGGCAGCCCCCACCCCACGCCAAGCCAAACCAGGATCGACAGCGCGAACCATCCGTCATCGACGAACAGCCCCCAGATTTCCGTCACCACGGCGCGCACCCAGCTCATGCCATCACCCCCACATGCGCCCGCCGCGAGACACAGGCCCGTACCCCGATCAGCGCGACGGCGAGATACACCGCAATCAGCCCGCCCAGCGACCAGTCCGCACCCGGCCAGGCCAGCCCGGCGCCTTCGCCGAACCAGAACGTACCGAATGCCGACAGCAGCACACCAACGACAAACTTCAACGCATTCTCGGGTATCCGCGACAGCGGCCGATGCACCGCGGCGCCCGCGATCACGACCAGGACCAGCGACGCCAGCGCGCCAAGACTGGCCGAACGCAGCAGCATTGCATTGCCCGCGCCGACCCCTAGCACGATGAAGACCACTTCGGCCCCTTCCAGCATGGTGATCTGGAAACACGTCGCGAAGGCAACCGTGTCCCAGGCCGTCGCCCGAGCGACCTGCGCCAGCCGCCGCTGCTCCGCGTGAAACACCGCCGCTTCATCATGCAGTTTCAGCACACCGGCGGCCCGCAGGATCGCCTTTCGCAGCCAGCGCAGCCCGAACAGCAGCAACAACGCGCCCACGGCAATTTGCAGCACCCCAAGCGGAACGGTCATCAGCGCCGGCCCCAGCGCCGCCACCAGACCACCCAGCACCACGACCGCCGCACCACTGCCCAGCAGCGCGTCACGCCATCCCCGCATCGTCCCTACGGCGAGGATGACCGTCAAAGCCTCCACCGCCTCAACCAGACAGGCCAGAAAGGCGGCGAGCGCCGTCGGCCCTGCATGCACCCATAAACCCGACAAAATGCCTCCTTGCCGATCGGCGAAACGTAGCATATCCTACGTAAGATTAAGTTATGGTAGTATTCACTACGGAGTCAACGGCCACCCCCATGTCGCCTCCACGCACCAGCAGCCCGCTCGATGACCGGCTTCGCGCCCCCGCGCGGCGTCTCGGCAGCGCCGGCGACCGCGTCGTCAGCTTCGTTCGCGACAACCGCCAGATCGTCCTCGCCAGTTCCGCCGCCGAACTCGGCACCCGCACCGGCACCTCCGACGCGACGGTCGTCCGCACCATCCAGGCCCTCGGCTTCGCCGGTCTCACAGACCTCAAGGGCGCGATCCTGGACTCGCTCGCCGCCGCCTCGACCCCGGCGGACAACATGCGCCGATCGCTGACCGATCTCCGGCACAGCACCGGCCAGGCCCTCGACGACGTCCTGCAAACCCACGCCGAGGGCCTGGAGGTCATCCGTTCGGAAGCCTGCCGCACGCAGATCGCCGCCGCGGTCCAGGCGCTCGACGCGGCGCAGCGGATCGCCATCTTCGGCATCGGCCCCTCGGCTTCGCTGGCCACCTACACCGCCACCATGCTGGCGCGCGGCGGCCGCGACACCCTGGTGCTCAACGCCACCGGCTCCATGCTCGCCGACCAGCTTCTGGCCCTGCGCAAGGGCGACGTACTGCTGATGCTGGCCTACACGAGCCTCTATGCCGAGGTGAATTCGGTCTTCGCGCAGGCCAAAAGCCTGGCCCTGCCCACCATCCTGCTCACTGAGGCGCCAGGCACCATGCTGGCAAAGCGGGCTGGCCTGATCGTCGCCGTCCCCCGTGGCCGCCCCGGCGGCGTCGCCCTGCATGGTGCCACCCTGATGGCGCTGGAGGCGATCATCTTCGCCCTTGCCGCCGCCAGGCCGGAGGCAGCCCTGACCTCGCTCGACCGTCTGGCCACCCTGCGCCGCACCATTGCCCGCGCCCCATGAGCCTTGGAGAAACGCCGATGAGCAGCCATTCCACCCTCGGCAAGGTGCCCGAAGTCACCTTCGGCTTCTGGTGCATCAAGATTCTCGCCACCACACTGGGCGAAACCGGCGGCGATGCCGTCTCCATGTCGCTCAACCTCGGCTACGCGATCAGCAGCGCCATCTTCATCGCCATCTTCATCGCCGCCGTCTCCGTGCAGATCAGGGCGAGCGCTTTCCACCGCTTCCTGTACTGGTTCGTCATCGTCGCCACCACGACGGCCGGTACCACCATGGCCGACTTTGCCGACCGGTCGCTGGGTGTTGGCTATCCGGGCGGCGCATCGACGCTGTTCGTGCTGCTGATGGCTGCTCTGGGCGCGTGGTACTGGACCGAGGGTTCGGTGTCTGTGGACACCGTCAATACTCCCCGGACGGAGATTTTCTATTGGGTCGCCATCCTGTTCTCCCAGACCCTGGGCACGGCGCTGGGGGACTGGATGGCGGATTCGAACGGACTGGGTTACGGCGACGGCGCTTTGGTCTTCGCCGCGGGCCTGGCGCTGGTTGCCGGCGGTTACTTCTTCACATCGATCTCGCGGACCGCGCTGTTCTGGACTGCGTTTATCCTGACGCGGCCACTGGGGGCCACGCTGGGGGATCTGTTCGACAAGCCGGTCGCCGATGGGGGTTTCGCGGTCAGCCGGTTCGATGCCTCGGCGATCCTGGCGGTGGTCATCGCCGGCTGCGTCCTGATTATCCCGCAACGGGCTGGGCGGCACCCGGGCGCCGCGGCGTCCTGAGCCGCGTTCCGTGGCGGTGGGTCTCGATGGATGCGCGTTGGATTGCCGGCCGAAATCAGTGGGCGGCCAGAGCGGCGTCGAGGTCAGCCCGGAGGCTATCGGCCTCCGGCCCGGTGATCAGGTTGTGGCGAATGAACAGGTCGATCAGCACCAGGTTCACGTTGAATTTGAAATCGTCGGTGTCGCGGACGGCCTCGGCCACGCGTGGCAGGGGCCAGAGTTCGAACGCCTCTACCTCGCCGTCGACGGCTTCCGGCGTGAAGTCCGCCGGCAGCATCAGGTCGTAGCAGTGCAGCCAGTCACGGCGTAGTCCCTCGGTCCGCTCCATCGCGTAGGCGATCACGCCGACATGTTCGGCGGCGGCGGCGCGTTCGGGCGGGATCGCGGCTTCTTCTCCGGCCTCCTTCACCAGGGTTTCCTCCGGATCGAGGCCGGCCGGCACGCCGCCGGCGACGATGTGGTCGAGCTTGCCGGGGTCGAGCAGCTTGTCCATGGCGCGCCTTGCGACCCACAGGTGCAGGCCGTCCGAACGGCGCACCAGGCCGTTGACGTGGACCCCCACTGCCTGGATGCCGAACGACGGGATGGCACCGCGGTCGATCCGCGTCAGGGCGGGACCATCCGGCGTGACGCGGACGTCGAATGCCTCACTACGCCAGCGGAACAGGCCGCGCGCGGACAGATCCCGAGCGATCCATGGCAGGGCGGCCGGGTCGGTGAGGGTGATTCCGCTGCCGCCGAACCGCACGGCCTCCATCCCCTCCAGCGCCGAGGCGACGCGGGCGGCGACCCACCCGACCGGCTGG
>DATAZJ010000512.1:0-4040 GCA_036272115.1 Rhodopila sp.
TGCCCTGCTGACCTGCCTCGCCGATGGTGGGACGCCGGGGGGGAGAGCGGCTCCGGCCGATGTTGGGCTTCGCGCTGCTGGGCACGGTGGCGGGAATCGTCTTCGGACTCAGTCGCAGCCTGGGCCTGGACTTCGCCGTTCCGCTGGCTGGGCTTGCGATTACCGGCTGCAGCCTCGCCCGCGTCGATGGACCGGCGGCGATGCAGGTGGGCAATCTACTCTCAGTCTGGATCATTCTCTCGCTGGATACGCCCCTGCCGGGTTTGAAGGCAGCCGCGGAGTTCGGCGGCATGTTCCTGCTGGGTTCAATCTGGGCGCTCCTGCTGACCAGCCTCCTTTGGCGCATCCAGCCCTTCGGCCCAATGCATCGCGCGACTGCCGACTGCTTTGGTTCACTAGCCGCGATGGTGGACGGGCTTCGGGCCATCCTGGCCTCCAGCCGCACCCATACCGCCGGCGCGTCTCGGTGGGACAGCTTGGCCCGCACCGAGTGGCGGCAGGCCCACGACCTCATCGAGATCGCCCGGCAGGTGGTGATGGGCGTCGCTCGCTCGCATGGCCTGACGGCGCCCCGCGTCTCTCGCGCCTTGCTGCGAGTGGAGGTGGCGGAGCAAGTCTTCGGCAGCCTGATCGGCATCGCGGATATTCTGGAGACCGACGGCGGCGACAGGGGGGCGGCCGCACGCATGCTGCGGCACCTGCGCTCGGCCCTGCTCAGCCTGTCCCACAGCATCGCCGAGGACAAGGACGTCGACCAGCTGCGGGTCGCCCAGAGCCTGGAGGGCATCCGGCAAGTTGTCGCCACGTTGGCCGAAGACGCGCCGCTGCGCCGCCTGGTGGTGACGCTGACTGAACGTCTGGCCGTGGCGGCGACCCTGGCGGCGCCGCAGAACCTGCAGCCGGGCACGCTGGCGAGCGGCGTGTCGTCGTTGCCTTGGTCAGCGCGGCTGCTGGGTCCGCTTCGGGAGAACCTCAACCTGCGGTCGATGGCGCTACGACATGCCGCCATGTCGGGTTTCGCCGGAGCGCTCAGCTTGGCCGTCACCCTTGCGCAGGGACACCTGTACGAGCACTGGCTGGTCATCACCCTGCTGGTGACGATGCAGCCTTATTTCAGCCTGACCTGGCAGCGGATGCTGGAGCGCATCGGCGGCACGGTGCTGGGCGGCTTGGTGGCGGCGGTGCTCGGGCTGGTGCTGCATACGCCGCTCACGGTCAGCCTGGCGCTGTTTCCGCTGGCCGTGATTGCCTTCGCGGTTCGACGCGTGAGCTTCGCGCTGTTCCTGAGCGCCCTGACGCCGATGGTGATCCTGCTGGTGGAATCGACCATGCCCGGCGCTTCGGGCATCGACATCGCGGTCATGCGGGCCATCTATACGATCCTGGGCGGCGTGCTGGCGGTGATCTGCAGTCTGATCCTTTGGTCCGGCCGGCATCGCAGGGTGGACGAGCTGCGGGAAGCGATCGCCGCGCATGGCAGGCTGACGCAGACGACCTTCGACGCCCTGTTGGGCGACGGCACGGAGGAAGCGGCCGAGCAGGCGCGCCGTGCCGCCGGCATAGCCAGCAACAACCTGGAGGCGACGCTCAGCCGCAGCATGCTGGAGCCGCGCCTGACCCCGCGCGGCTATCTGGACGCGGCGCTGACGGTGGACGCTGCGTTGCGCCGCTTGGCCGGCCGCCTTACCGCCATGCGCGCCGTCGTCACTGGGCGTCGGCCGGGCGTCGTTCCGCGGGAGGTGGTGGTGACGGATATTGTCGCTTGGCGCGACTGGTTCGCACGCTGCATCGCGCTAATCCTGAGCCCCGCGGCAATCGTCGCTTTGCCGGAGCGGCCACCGCTGGCGCTGCCGGCGCAGGACCAGATCAGCGACAGCCTGTCCCGCGTCGCCCGGCAGTTGGAGCTGATCGCGGACGCAATGGCGCGGTTCCGCCGCGGCTAGAGCACGCTACATGGTCTGTCGGGAATTTGGAGGAGCTGCAACGTCTGAGAGACCTCTCTGATCGGGGCTGTTGGCGTCAAGCTGATCATCTTTCCTCGCCGGCTGCGCTTCCCGCGGTCAGTTGCGTCTCTTCGCGATCGGCGCGGGGCCGCCGCATGACGCGGTTAGGAAGGCGAGAGGTCTCAATCTGTTTCGCGAGCTTCGGGATATCGCTCCCGCCCTGGTGCCGAAACTAAACAAGATTGCCTCGCCCATCGTCCCAACGGGAAATGACGTGGCATCCGCCCTTTCACGGGGAATGTGCAACCCTCTCGTTGCACCGCAGCGGCCGCTGTGGCGTGCTTGCCGTAGCGGACGTCGCTGCCGTCGGCCCACACGCGGGGCAAGATCACTCTTAGCTTGCGCGTCACTGCGACTCGAGCGCATGCCATGGCGCCTGGCGATGGCCATCACGCGTGGTCGTAATGCTGACGGCTCTGGTGCAAATAGTCGATGTGTGTCGGAAGGTTCCTGCCGCAGCGTGATGTGGTCAGCTTCTGAGTACCGCGGCCCAGACAGCGGGCGCAGCTCCGCCTTGAAGACCGAGAGGTCCCAGTACGAACTGCCCCTTGCGGATGCGATGCATCAGCTCAATGCCCGCGATCGTGGTGGCCGCGTTTCTGAACCGCTTGAAGTCGAGCATCACGGCGAGGCGCTGCTGCACGCACCGGTGGTCCTGCTCAATCAGATTATTATCAGGCATGATTTTCTGTGACGCCAATGGGGTGCTGGGAAAAACGGCTCGCCGGCTGTATCCTGGGTTGACCAGGACAGGGGCGTCGGGAGCACGTGGAGTGGGCAGGCCGAAGTATCTGATGAGCTGCGAGCTCGTGTTGTTATCTGGCCGCCTCTGCGACTTGCCTGGGTGCGCTGTGAGCGCGGATCCGTAAGTGTCGTGTCGCCCACTCGCTTCCGAAATGTAGCGCAAAGCGATGGAGACAAGGATGCGGGTTGTCGGATTGGGCGTACACCGCAGCTTTGCGGTGGTTGCGGTTCTTCAGTGCAACGTTTTGTCGAGTGGCGGACGCGTGGAACTAACACGCGACGCGGTTATAGCGTTTGGTCGGATGTTACGATCAAACGATGAGGTCGTGATCGAGGAAACGGGGAACACGGCGATGATCGTGCGCCTGCTGCAACCGTTCGCAAATCGGGTGGTGATTGCCAATCCCCTGCTGGTGCGCGCCATCGCGCACGCCAAGATCAAGACAGACAAGATCGATGCGGCTGTGCTGGCAAAACTACACGCCAGCGGCTTCCTACCTGAGGTGTGGATGCCGAACGAGGCGACTGAGACCCTCCGGCGTCTTGCGGCGCAGCGGTCTCTGAACGTCCAACAGATGACGCTGATCAAGAACCGGATCCATGGCGTGCTGCTTACCAACCTGATCCCTTCGTACGATGGCGAGCTGTTCAGCGCGTCCGGCCGGGTCTGGCTTGGAACTCTTCCCTTGGAACGCGATGAGATGCTTGCGGTCCGGCGCTACCTCGCGGACCTTGATCAGCGGATGGCAGACCTCTCTGTCCTTGATCAGGCACTGGCCGAGCACGCTTTGCGTGATGAACGCGGGCGCAGGCTTATGACGCTGAGCGGTGTCCATGTGACAGTCGCCATGGGGCTGCTGGCGGCGATCGGTGACATCAAGCGCTTCGCCTCGTCCGAGAAGCTCGTCAGCTATTTTGGCCTGAACCCATCCGTGCGGCAGTCAGGGAATGGACCGGCCCATCATGGCCGGATCACCAAGCAAGGTCGATCGCACGCCCGTGGCATGCTGGTGGAAGCTGCCTGGGCTGCGGCGCGGGTGCCAGGTCCGCTCCGCGCCTTCTTCCTGCGTATCCAGGGCCGCCGCGGCAAGTCGGTGGCGGCCGTTGCCACGGCGCGTAAGTTGGCGGTCCTGGTTTGGCATCTTCTGAGCAAGGACGAGGACTATGCTTGGGCCCGCCCCGCTCTACTTGAGGCTAAGCTGCGTAAGGTGGAACTTGCCGCTGGCCACCCCACTGCCAAAGGACGCCGACAAGGGCGCGCTCATGCCTACAACAGCCAGGAGGTTCGGGAGC
>DATAZJ010000513.1:0-1884 GCA_036272115.1 Rhodopila sp.
AGAGCCCCGAGGTCGGACCTGCGTCCGCCGAAGCCCAAACCGGCGATTTTTTGTTGTTTCACGTGAAACAGCGCTCGCCGGCGGTATGAAGCCTGAGGGCAAAAAGTTATAATCGCGTCCCTGTTGGTGTCCATGCCCAACCCCATTTAGTAACGCTCCAGAGAGCGTTTCTTATGTCCAAGCCCGTTTACACCCATCCGGATTCCTTTGACGTCATCGTCATCGGCGGCGGCCACGCCGGCACCGAGGCGGCGCTGGCGGCTGCGCGTATGGGGGCGAAGACACTGCTGGTCACCCACAATATGGATACCTTGGGCGCGATGAGCTGCAATCCGTCGATCGGCGGCATCGGCAAGGGCCACCTGGTGAAGGAAGTCGATGCACTCGGCGGGGCGATGGCGATAGCCACCGACGAAGCCGGGATCCAGTTCCGCATCCTCAATTCCAGCAAGGGGCCGGCGGTGCGCGCCACCCGCGCCCAGGCCGACCGCGTTCTATATAAGAAAGCGATCCGCGGCCGCCTGGAAAACCAGCCGAATCTGACGATCTTCCAGCAGGCGGTGGACGACCTGACGGTGGAAGGCGACCGGGTCACCGGCGTCGTCACCCAGCTTGGCATCCTGTTCAAGGGCAAGACGGTGGTGTTGACGGCCGGGACGTTTCTCTCCGGCCTCATCCACGTCGGCCTGGAAAATTACGAAGCCGGCCGCGCTGGCGACCCGCCGGCCAAGAGCCTGGGCGCACGCCTACGCGAGTTGAAGCTGCCGCAGGGCCGCCTGAAAACCGGCACCCCGCCGCGCCTAGATGGGAAGACCATCAACTTCGACATACTCGAAGTGCAGCCGGGCGACGACCCGGTGCCGGTGTTCTCCTTCATGGGCACGCGCGCCATGCACCCGCGCCAGTTGCCATGCTGGGTCACGCACACCAACGAAGAGACCCACGACATCATCCGCAGTGGTCTCGACCGCTCGCCCATGTTCACCGGGGTGATCGAAGGCGTTGGCCCGCGCTATTGCCCGTCGATCGAAGACAAAATCCACCGCTTCGCCGACAAGAACAGCCATCAGATCTTCCTTGAACCGGAAGGCTTGACCACCCACGAGATCTACCCCAACGGCGTCTCCACCAGCCTGCCGTTCGACATCCAGCTGCGCCTGGTGCGTTCGATGAAGGGCCTGGAGAACGTGCACATCCTGCGCCCCGGCTATGCCATCGAGTACGACTATTACGACCCGCGCGCCCTGACCAGCGGCCTGGCGACCAAGGCCATCGCCGGCCTGTATTTCGCCGGCCAGATCAACGGCACCACCGGCTACGAAGAAGCCGCCGCCCAGGGTCTGCTCGCCGGTGCCAATGCTGCGCTGGAAGTACAGGGCAAGGACGCCTGGTGTCCGGGTCGCGGCGAAGCCTACCTCGGCGTGCTGGTCGACGACCTGATCACCCGTGGCGTCACCGAGCCCTACCGCATGTTCACCAGCCGCGCCGAGTACCGGCTCTCGCTGCGTGAAGACAACGCCGACGCCCGCCTGACCGAAACCGGCCGCCAGCTGGGGCTGGTGGGCGACGCGCAATGGGATATGTACTGCCGCAAGCGGGATGCTGTTTCACGTGAAACTGAGCGTCTGAAGGCGACGTGGGTGAATCCTCACATCGTCGCTAAAGAGCAGTCAGAGCGGGTCTTGGGAACAAGCATCGAGCGTGAGTACAGCCTGCTCGATCTTCTTACCCGCCCCAACGTGAGCTATGAGGGCCTGGCTTCCCTGGAATTCGGCAAACCGGGTGAGGAGCAAACGCTCGCGCCTGCCGGCTTTGATGCCGATATCGCCGACCAGGTGATCGGCCAACTCGAGATCCGCGCCAAATATCAGGGCTACATCGATC
>DATAZJ010000514.1:0-24807 GCA_036272115.1 Rhodopila sp.
CAATCAGCCGACAGATACGATACTGCACAAGATGATAACCAGTTGGATTTATTTAACTTTTAACCGGACACTAGTGAAAAGAGATATTGTTCATGCATATTCCAACGTGAGTAGTTCGCCTTCGCGTGGGGACGCCCCTATGCCGCCGCCAACGCCCGCCGTAACCCTTCCGGATCCCCCTTGATCGCCCGCAGCAACGTCCTGGCCGGACCGCTCGGTCGTTTCGCACCGCGCTCCCACTCCTGCACCGTCCGCACGCTGAACTCATAGGCAGCGGCAAACTCCATTTGCGTCATCCCCGCCCCACGGCGGATGGCCCGGACGTCGATCTCCGGCGCCATATCCGGCGCCGCGTCCGGATTGGAGGCGATCTGCCGAGCGATATCCTCGTCCGTCATCGCGTCCACCTTGGACCAGTCCGTTGCCGCCAACGCATTGCGAGCGGCCTTACTGGCGGTTTTGGGCATAGCGCTTCACCTCTCGTTTATTGGCCTTACGAAGCGAGATCACCCGTCGCTCCACCTGCCGGTCCACATACACGCACACAAAAAGCCGGCCCGCGATCAGACCAAACGCGACTTGTCGGACCTCCCCAATCGAACCGATCATCGGTCGTCGCCACATGCGACCCGGCAAACAGGATTTCCGCCAACGCGAGGGAGACGCCATGTTTCGCCCGGTTGATCACGTCCTTTGCCGGATCGAAGACGTATTTCACGGGGCGATATATACGCTTCTGGCGTAGTTTCGGCAAGGCGTAAGCCCATCAGTGGTGAAACATCGAACGCACGATCTGACGCCAGCAAGACCACTCACGTCCCGGCATCTTGATACCCCCACGCATTGAGACCACTGTAGTCTAATCACCAAAAGGCCACATCATTGCGCGAAATCCAGCTCCGAGACGCCAAGGCATCCCTTTCCGCGATCGTGGAGGCGGTGACCCAAGGCGAAGCCGCCCTTATCACGCGTCACGGCAAACCGACCGCGGTGCTCATGGACTATCGCGAATGGCAGCGGCTGAACCAGGTTCCATCCTTCGCCCGTCTGCTGACCGCCGCGCCGCTGGAACCGGACGATCTTCCCGAAAGGGACCAGACGCCGTTGCGCGATTTCCCCGTGTGACGGGCTACCTTCTCGACACGAATGTCATCTCGGAAGCCGCGCCCGTCCGCCCTGACCGCGATATCGCCGTCCTGCGATGGCTGGAGGCTCGGACGAACGAACTGTTTCTGTCGGTCGTGACCATCGCGGAGATCGAGGCCGGCATCACCTTCGCCAACCATAAAGGCGCGCACCGCAAGGCCACCCGACTGGCCGAGTGGCTGGACGCAGTCATGGTTCTCTACGGCGATCGCGTGCTGCCCATGGATCGGCAGATCGCCCGCACGGCCGGAAAACTATCCGGCAACGCAAGAGCGGCTGGTCTTGCGCCGGGCTTCGCCGACATCGCCATCGCCGCCACCGCCGTTCATCACGGTCTGACCGTTCTGACCCGCAACCTCCGCCATTTCGAGCCGCTCGGCGTCACCGTTATCGATCCCTTTCTGGAAGCACAGACCTGAGTTCCCAACCCCATCCGCAAACGATAGACTGACCCAATGGCCTCTCCGTCCCCGCCCAACGACCCCGCGACCGATCCGTCCATCCAGGACCTGATCGCCGCGCGCCCGTGGCTCAAATACGACGCCTTCTCCGGGCTGATGCTGGACGACGTCCCCCTGGCCGGCATCGCCGACGCCGTTGGCACGCCCACCTGGATCTATTCAGCCGCCACCATGCGCGTCCGCTACAAGGCGCTGACCACCGCCATGACCGACGCCGGTTTGGACACCCACATCCATTACGCGGTGAAAGCCAACGACAGCCGAGCGGTCCTCGCGCTGTTTGCCACCGAAAACGCCGGGGCCGACGTGGTCAGCGGCGGAGAACTGCTGAAAGCTCTTCGCGCCGGCATCCAGGCGTCCAGGATCGTCTATTCCGGCGTCGGCAAATCGGCCGCCGAACTCCGCCTCGCCCTGGAAGAAGACATCGGCCAGATCAACGTCGAAAGCGCCGAGGAACTCGAAACCCTCTCCGCCCTCGCCGCCGCCACCGGCCGCACCGCCCGCGTCGCGCTCCGGGTGAACCCCGACATCGACGCCGGCACCAACGACAAGATCGCCACCGGCCGGGCGACCGACAAATTCGGCATCCCCTACGATGATGCGATCGCGCTCTACACCAAGGCCGCGTCCATGCCCGGCATTCTCCCGGTCGGCCTTGCAACCCATATCGGCAGCCAGATCCTCGGTCTCGCCCCGTACCGGGACGCGTTTAGCCGCATCGCCGACCTCGTCCTCGCCTTGCGCCAGAACGGACTCCGTATCACCACCGTGGATTGCGGCGGCGGCCTTGGCATCCCGTACCGCAACGAACCGGCGCCGTCCCCCGCCGGCCTCGCCGCCGCGATGAAGCAGGCGTTCCACAACCTCGACGTCCGCCTTGCCATGGAGCCCGGCCGCTGGCTCGTTGGCCCCGCCGGCGTGCTGCTGGCCTCCGTCGTCCTGGTCAAGCAGACCCCGCATGAGCCCTTCGTCGTCCTCGATGCCGCCATGAACGACCTGGTCCGCCCGGCCATGTACGACGCCTGGCACGGCATCGTCCCGGTCTCCGCCATCGACGCCCACGGCCAAGCCAGCCCCGCCACCATCGTCGGCCCGGTCTGCGAAAGCGGCGACACCTTTGCGCGAAGCCGGTCCCTGCCGCCGCTGGCCCCCAACGCGCGTGTGGCGATCCTCGACGCCGGCGCGTATGGTGCGGTCATGAGCTCGACCTACAACGCGCGCCCCCTGGCGGCCGAGGTTTGGGTGGACCAGGGAAGCTGGTCGGTCATCCGCGACCGCCAGCCGATCGAAACCCTGTGGGAGCGGGAGCGTCTGCCCGCATGACCGCTCCGGCGCCCCCAAGGTCAACAACGCCTTTGAGGCGCCTCGCCAGAAGCCGCCTCCTTGCCCGCGCCGCCATCTTGTTCGAAGCCGTCTGGCCGGCGCTATGGCCACCCCTCGCTGTGCTGGGCCTGTTCGTGTGTTCGGCCCTGCTGAATCTGCCGCCATTGCTGCCGGCCTCGCTGCAACTGGCGCTGCTTGTACTGGTCGTGCTGGCCACGGCGGGCCTGCTGTTCAACGGCCTCCGCAAAATCCGCCTGCCTGACGATCATGCCGCGGATCGCCGGTTGGAAACACGCTCGGGAATGCTGCACCGGCCACTATCGGTGCTGACCGACAAGCCGGCGACCGGCGATGCCGTCGGCCTTGCGCTCTGGCAGGCACACGCCGCCCGCGCTGTCACTCAGATTGGCGGCCTGCACGTGGGTCTGCCGCGGCCCGGCCTGGCACGTCGCGATCGCCGGGCCTTCCGGTACGGGCTGCTGCTGGCCGTGCTTGCCTGCCTCGCCATCGCCAACACCGATGCCCCCGCACGCCTGTACGCCGCGGTGACGCCGTCTTTGCCGGTTGCGCCCGGCGCTCCCGCGACCGAACTCCAGGCCTGGATCACGCCGCCCGCCTACACCCGTGTCGCGCCGATCTTCCTGAAACCCGAGGGCGGCAGTATCTCCGTCCCCGCCGGATCGCACCTGACGGTGAACGTTTCCGGCGGCGGCGATAAACCAACCCTGTCCCTGAACGACCGCACCGGTCCGTTCACCGCGCTGGACCACAACAGTTTCCAGGCCGACTGGGATCTGACCCGTGGCGGCCATCTGACCGTCCGGCGGGACGGAGACACCCTCGCGGACTGGACCGTGACCGTTGTCGCCGACCAGCCGCCGACCGCCGCATGGGGCGACAACCCGGGCGGCCCGCCGTCCAGCCAGCGGACGCGATTGCCCTGGCAGGCCGCGGACGATTATGGCGTCACCAGCCTGCAAGCCGAACTCCACCTGCGTGACCGGCCGGACGCGCCGCCCTTGGTGGTGACCATTCCGCTGCCGGGCGGGTCGTCGAAAACCGCGCACGGTCTTAGCCAACCCGACCTGACCGCCCATCCCTGGGCCGGATTGCCCGTGATCGGCCGCCTGGTTGCCCATGATGCCGCCGGCCAAAGTGGAACCAGCGCCGACGCCACGTTCACCATCGCCGAACGGCCGTTCCATAATCCGGTCGCCCGCCTGCTCATCGCCGCGCGCAAGAGCCTGAGCGTACACCCCGACGACCGCGGCGATGCGTTGGAAGCACTCGATGGCCTGATGCAGCGTCCGGCGCTGTTCAACGGCGACATCGGCGCATTCGTCACACTCAGCACCATCTACTATGGCCTGGTGTTCGACCACGCCGCCAACGCGATTGCCGAATCACAGGACATGCTGTGGCAACTGGCGCTGCACATGGAGGACGGCCAGACCGAGCAGACCGCTCAGGCTCTCGAGGAAGCCCGCCAGGCCGCGCGCGACGCGATGGACAAGGCCCAGCAACAGCCCAGCGCCGCAACACGCCAGGAACTGGCGAAGAAGCTGGAGGAACTGCGCCAGGCGATCGATCGCCACATGCAGGCGCTGATGAAAGAAGCGCAACACAACAACACCGTCATGCCGTTCGATCCCAGAGCGCTGCGGCTCTCCGACCGCGATATGCAGCGTATGGCGCAACAGGCCGAACAGGCGGCCAAGGAAGGCCGCATGGCCGACGCCCAGCAGCAGATGGCGCAGTTGGAGCGGATGCTCGACCAGCTCCGCAACGCGCGCGTCCAGAACGGCAATGGCAAGCAGGCCAACAGTAAGCGCCAGCGTGGCAAGCGTCAGCAAAGCGTGGTGCAGGACCTGATCGCGCGCGAGGGCGGCCTGTTGGATCATGCCCAGCAGCGAGACGACCCGAACCCCTCGGCGGCCGATCCCAATGCCCAGCGCACCGCCGATGCCCGGGTCCAGCAGGCGCTGCGGCGTGCCCTGGGCGAACTGATGCAGCAATTCACCGACCTCAGTGGTGAGGCGTCCCCTGGCCTCGGCGAAGCGGATCAGGCGATGCGAAATGCCGTGACCCGGTTGAACCAGGGGCAGGACCAGGCCGCGGGCGACTCCCAGCAACAGGCGATTGCCGCACTGCAGAAAGGTAATCGGGAGATGGGCCAGGCGATGGCCAAGATGGGCCGCCAGCCCGGCCAGGCGGGTGATGACGGCGACGAGGAAGGCTCCGGCGACTCACTGGGCATGATGACGCCGGACGGCCAGGGTGCCGACGGCGAGGGATCGGGGACGCTGCCCGGCTTGTCCGACCGGTCCGATCCGAACGGGCGTGATCCTTTGGGTCGCTACAATCAGGGGAATGCGGCCGACAACGCCGACGTCGCCGTGCCGGAGCAGCGGGAGCGGCAGCGCACGCAGGCGATCCAGGACGAACTCCGCCGCCGCGGCGCCGACCAGGAACGGCCGCGGCAGGAACTGGACTATATCGACCGGCTGCTGAAGCAGTTCTGACACGGCGAGCGTGATCGCCTGGCCGGAAGGCATGCACCACGCGAGACGGTCAGGGCGACATCGGGCCGCACCACGGCCCGAGTCCCACCCCCACTACCCCCGTCGTCGTGCCCGCACCGCTCGGGCCAGTGTTTCCAGCGCGCTCACCGACGTGTCGAAATCGATGCAGCCATCGGTGATGCTCTGCCCGTAGACCAGGGGCCGGCCCGCGACCAGATCCTGCCGCCCGGCAACCAGGTGGCTTTCGATCATCGCCCCCATGATGCGCCGGTCGCCCCCGGCGATCTGTTCCGCAATCACCTGGATGACCTTCGGCTGGTTCGCCGGATTCTTGCCGCTGTTGGCGTGGCTGGAATCGATCATGATCCGCGGCTTCAGATCGCGTCGCATGGCCTCCGCCGACGCAGCCTGGACACTGTCGGCATCATAGTTCGGTATCTGACCCCCGCGCAGCACGACATGGCAATCCTCGTTCCCGGTGGTCGAGGCAATGGCCGCCCTTCCGTCCTTCGTCACGGCGGGAAAATGATGTGGCTGGGACGCCGCCGCGACCGCGTCCAGTGCGATCCGCACGTCGCCGTTCGTGCCGTTCTTGAATCCGATCGGGCATGACAGCCCCGACGCAAGCTCCCGATGCACCTGGCTTTCCGTGGTGCGGGCGCCGATTGCTCCCCAACTGACCAGGTCGGCGGTGTATTGCGGCGTGATCGTGTCGAGGAACTCGCACCCCGCCGGCAGCCCCAGCCCGTTGATGTCCACCAGCAGGCGACGCGCGAGGCGCAGGCCGTCATTGATCCGGAAGCTGCCATCCAGCATCGGATCGTTGATCAGCCCTTTCCAGCCAACCGTCGTGCGCGGCTTCTCGAAATACACACGCATGACGATTTCCAACTCATCGGCAAGCCGCTTGCGCTGCGCCAAGAGCCGGCCGGCGTATTCCCGCGCCGCGATGGGGTCATGGATGGAGCACGGGCCGATTACCACGACCAGCCTGTCGTCGGTCGCGTGCAGAATGCGGTGGGTGGCCCGGCGGCTGTCCGCCACGATCGCGGTAACCGCCTCAGTACGAGGCGATTCCTCGATAACCTGGGCGGGTGGTGTCAGTTCGGCGATCTCGCGAATACGCAGATCGTCAGTGGTGGTGTGCACAATACGGCTCCTGACATGATGTCATGCCGGCGGCACAAAAAAACCGCCAGGCAGACTGGCGGTTGTTCGGGATGGTGTCGTTATGGTCGTCTAGATCACGCGCACCCCTGCCGCCGCCACGTCGTGTAGCGGTAATAAAATCGGCCGGAGAAGGAGCGAGTAACGATCACCCCATCACGATAGCCCAGAACTCCGACCCTGTCACCGGTCAAAGTGGGGGGGCAAAGTGGGAAGTGTCAATTTCCCCCGCCAAAGGCCGCCACAGCCGAGGCTCGAAACCGAACGGTTCGACCGGCACGTTCCACGAATGCGGCACCAGCACCGATGGGACCCGCATGACCGCCGATCGTGCTTCGGTCAGCCAGGCGTCGCCGCCCCGCAATGTTCACGTAATTTGCCGCATCGCGGCGAACCATCCGTGACCCTGCGCCGTTGCCGTCATGCCGGATGACGAAACAGCGAGAGCCACGGCCGCGAACTTCGGCGTGATAGCGGGCCGGCCGGTATCGTCGGGATTGCCATCCCACGCGTTGGGGTGAACAGCCAACAAGGAGGACCGGATATTGACATGGACGCGGATCACGGAGCCCGAGGCCGTTGCCCGCCTGCTGCCGGCCTGGCTGGGCCGCAGGATGGTTGGATTGCGCGGCACCTTCGGGCTGCTGCTGACGACAGGCGACGTTCTGCGCCTGACCTCGATCGCCGCCGCCCACCAGTCCTCGGACGGGGTCGTTCTGCTGGATGTGCTGCTCGATGACGCCGGCGTGCCGCAGGGCGTCGATCTGGCCTGGCAATCGAAGCATTACCTTGGCTCGCCGGTGCAGGGAGCGTCGCTCGCGACGGTGAACCTCGCCCACATCGTCGCGGCCGTCGAATTCGCCGTGGCGGAAATGGCTGGGCGACCCGATGACAGAACCGCGCCGTTTGGCGACGAGATCAGCGCGGACCAGGAAACCTCATACACCGAGGCAGTGGGACAGACACAATCCTGACCATTACCGACGACGCCGAAATCCGCGTCACCCGCAGGCGGGGTTCATCGGCAGGAATGCCTCCGCCGCCGGCAGGGTGCCGACGGCGGCGTAGGCGTCCCACGGACCGTGGCTCTCGTCAGGCCGCTTCACGCGATACAGCGTCACGTCGTACAACAGCCGCCCATCGGCGCGCAGCGTGGCGGGGCGCCCGAAATACGCCACCGGCATCGCCCGCATCGCCTTGTTGACCGCGGTCGGATCGTCGCTTCCCGCCTGCGCCATCGCCTTCAGGAAATGCAGTGTGGCCGCATAATTCACCGCCTGGTTCTTCGTCGGCGCCGCCTTCCGTTCCGCCATGAACCGTTTGGCGAACACCCGCGACTGATCGTTCTGGTCCCAGTAGAAGCTGGCCGGGAAGTTCAGTCCCTGGGCGACATCCAGCCCCAGCGCATGGATGTCGGTGATGTAGACCAGGTAGCCGGCCAGCCGGACGCCGTTTTTCCGCAGCCCGAACTCCGCCGCCTGCTTGATCAGATTGACCTGGTCGCCACCCACCGCCGCGATGCCGACGATCGACGCCCCGGAACTCTGCGCCGCCACGATCTGCGAGGAAAATTCACTGTTGCCGATGGGAAATTTGGCATCACCGATGACTTTGCCGCCGTTGGCCGCGATCGCCGTCTTGGTCAGCGATTCCAACGCCGCGCCGAAGCTGAAATCCACCGTGATGAAGAACCACGTCCGGCTGTTCGGCCCGGTCATCAGCTTGGCCACGCCGGTGGTCAGTGCATGCGTATCGTCGGCCCAGTGACTGCTTGTCGGAGAACAGAATTTCGAGGTGAATTCGCTGATCGCCGAGGCCGTGATCATCACTGTCCGGCGCTTTTCCCGAGCCACCTGCTGCACCGCGAGGGCGACCGGCGTCACCGGCAGGTCGATGATCGCATCGACGCCCGAATCGTACCAGCCACGGGCAATGGATCCTGCGACATCGGGCTTGTTCTGCGTGTCGGCATGCAGGATCTCGATTTTTCGCCCGAGCACCACGCCACCGAAATCCTGCGCCGCCATGCGGGCGGCGACGATGTTCCCGGCTCCGCCGCTATCGGTGTACGGGCCATTCTCATCCGTCAGGACCCCGATCCGCACCGGACCGGCTGGCGCCGCCACCGCCTTGAACGAAGGCGCGACGGCGGCCATCGCCGCGCCGCCAAGCACGGCACGCCGGCCGGGATTGTCATGTTGCATACAGGTTCCTCCTGGCCGCCATTATCGCGGTGTTTGTCTTCCTTCGGCAATCAGGGGCGATTCGGATCGAACCGCCTGGCCAGCGCGCTGCCGTACGTTCCGTACCCGGCCTGCCGCTGGGCGATGCCGGCGGCATAGGCCGTAACGTTCTGCCGGTAGCGCGTCTCGAACATGAACGCCAGCGTCCCTTCCAGTTTGTGCGGCTTCAGTTCGGCATTGCTGGCGGCCTCGAAGGCGTTGCGGTCGGGACCGTGCGGCAGCATCGTGTTGTGCAACGAGAATCCGCCCGGAACGAATCCGCCGCCGGTCTTGCCGTCGTAGACGCCATAAATCAGGCCCATGAACTCGCTCATGATGTTCATGTGGTACCACGGCGGCCGGAACGTGTTTTCCGCCACCGCCCAGCGTTCCGGGAAGATGACGAAATCGATGTTCGCGGTCCCGGCGGTCTCGCTCGGCGACGTCAGCGTCGTGAAGATGCTGGGATCGGCATGGTCGAACAGCAGCGGTCCGACCGGAGAAAAACGCCGCAGATCGTATTTGTACGGCGCGTAGTTGCCGTGCCATGCCACCACATCCAGCGGCGAGTGATCCAGGTCCGTCCGCCACAAGGCGCCACCCCATTTCACCACCAGCCGGCAGGGCGCATCGCGATCCTCATAGGCGGCCACCGGGGTCAGGAAGTCGCGCGGATTGGCCAGGCAGTTGGCCCCGATCGGCCCGCGTTCCGGCAGCGTGAAGCCACCGCCATAATTCTCGCACAAATAGCCGCGCGCCGGCCCACCGGGCAGTTCCACACTGATCTTCACCCCACGAGGGATCACCGCGATCTCACCCGGACCTACGTCGATCACACCAAACTCGGTGCGCAGCCGTAACGCGCCTTGCTGCGGCACGAACAGCATCTCGCCATCGGCATTGTAAAAATATTCGTCCGCCATCGACCTGGTGGCCAGATACACATGCGCCGCCATGCCAGCCTGCGCCCCGGCATCGCCCGCCGTGGTGATCGTCCGCACCCCTTGCAGAAACGTCTGAACCTCATCACCCAACGGGATCGGATCCCAGCGCATCGGCGCCGGTGGGATTTGCACCTCGGCGCATGGTGCAGTGCGCCACAGACCGGCATCCTCCGGCCGGAAAGCCCCCCAATGCGCCACCGTCGGGCGGATGCGATAAAGCCAACTCCGCTGATTGCTGGCCCGCGGCGCGGTGAACGGCGACCCGCTGATCTGCTCCGCATACAGCCCGTAAGCGCAGCGTTGCGGTGAATTGCGCCCGATCGGCAGCGCACCCGGCAGCGCCTCGGTCTCGAAACCGTTGCCGAAGCCGGACTGATAGCCGGTGGTCGCGATCGACACAGTCGTGACGTCGTTCATGGGACGATCCTTTCCTGCCCAGCGTGATCTGACTACTTCGCGACCGCCGGCACCAGTACCCCACGCCGCACCTGATCCTCCTCGATCGACAAAAACAGCGCCCGGAAATTGCCGAACCCGAACCCTTCGTCGCCCTTGCGCTGGATGAACTCGAAGAAGATCGGACCCACCACCGTCGTGGAGAATATCTGCAACAGCACCTTCGACCCCATGCCATCCAGCAGGATGCCGTCGCGGCGCAACCGAACCAAATCCTCGCTGTGCCCCGAAACCCGCTCGTCCACCCGTTCGTAATACGTCTCCGGCGGCGACGGCATGAACCCCAAGCCGCGGGACCGCAACGATTCCACCGTCGCAAAAATATCATGGCAACCGCAGGCCAGATGCTGGATTCCCTCACCCTTGTAGGCGTGCAAAAACTCCTCGATCTGGCTACTGTCATCAGCCGACTCATTGATCGGTATCCGTATCCTCCCATCCGGACTGGTCAGCGCTCGGGAGTAAAGGCCAGTATATTCTCCCTTGATGTCGAAATAACGAATCTCCTTGAAGTTGAAGATGCGCTCATAGAAACCCGCCCAGACATCCATTCGGCCGCGCCCGACATTATGCGTCAGGTGGTCGAGGTAAAACAGGCCTTCGCCCTCCGGCTTCGGATCGCGCGCGTCAAGCCATTCGAATTCCGTATCGAACGGCGAGCCTTTCGCCCCGTGACGATCCACAAAATACAGCAGCGACCCACCGATCCCCACCACCGCCGGCACGTCCAGCGCCAGCCCGTCCGCTGCCGGTTCCGCGCCAAGCGCGATGGCCCGGCGATACGCGTGTCCGGCATCGACAACCCGGAACGCCATCGACGAGGCGCACGGCCCATGCGCCGCTGCGAACCGAACGGCGTGGCTGCCCGGTTCCTCATTGACCAGATAATCCACGTCGCCCTGCCGATAGACGGTGATCGCCTTGGTCCGATGCCGCGCTACCGGCAGGAACCCCATCGTGCGAAACAACGCGTGCAACGCCGCCGGATCGGGATGCGCGAATTCGACAAAACCAAACCCATCTGTGCCGGCCGGATTGTCCGGCGTGATCACTGCGGCCGGCGACTGGTGCGGGAAGGGACCCATGGCAAAACGCTCCTGTTCCAACAGAACAGCAGAATGCGCCGGAACCGCCGCAAACTGTGTGCAAACGCGAGCGATGCACGCTACAAGACGCACAGATCATGCGGACATCAGCCGATCCATGCAAGAACCTATCCCCCTCGACGGCTTCGACCTGCGCCTTCTCGCCGCGCTGCAGGACAGCGGCCGGCTGACCAACCAGGAAGTCGGCGATCGCATCGGCCTGTCGCCGTCCCAATGTTCCCGCCGGCGCACCGCGCTTGAAGCGGCAGGGCTCATCCGCGGCTACAGAGCCGAACTGGCCGCCGAATTGCTGGGTTTCCGCCTGCTGGTGTTCATCAACGTCACCCTCGCCGCCCACAGCCGCGACAACGCACGCGGCTTCCGCGACCTTGTGGCGCGCGTGGATGAAGTGCAGGAAGCCTACGCACTGACCGGAGACACCGACTACCTCCTGAAAGTCGTGGTGCCGGACCTGAAACACCTCTCGGAGCTGGTCAATGACGTCCTGCTTCCGCATGGAACGGTGGCCCGCCTCCGCTCCTCCATCGTCCTGGACCGCCTGAAGGAAACCACCCGCCTGCCGCTGCACGCGCTGACCCGGGCTGGGATCGGCTGAACGATCGTGCAATATCTCCCGATCAGGCGGACAAGGATGACCGATTCCGCCAGCCGACACGCAGCCCGTCACCCAGGAAGACACGATCGTGGCCAGTCAACCGCAAACCTTGCTCGCCGAATTGTCCGAGGACGCCGCGACCGGCCGGATCGCCGACATCTACGATGAGATCCGTCGTTTCTCCGGCGTACCGTATGTATCGTCACTGCAACGCTATCTCGCCACCATGCCCGGCGTGCTGGAATGGGCCTGGGACGCCGTCAGGCCGGCGATGGCATCCGGCGCCATCCCGGAAACCGGCTGGACTCTGGCCGGTACCGTGCGCCTGGCCCCGGCCAAACCGGTCGATCAGGCGACATTGAGGGCCTGGGGCCTCGATGCGGCCGATCTGGCCGCCATCCGCAACATCGCCGCGAATTTCGTCCGGGTCTCGCCGGTGAACCTGATGACCGGCGCCTGTCTGGGCCGATTGCTGAACGGCGCGCGCCCGTCCGGGAAGGGATTTGCGGACACCTGGACCCCGCCGGCGATGCTGCCGCCAATGCCCGGCAATGCTGACCCCGCCGTCCTGCCGCCCGATCACCGCGCCGTTCTGATGCGCTTCGCGACCGAGGTGGACGGCAAGCCCTTCCTGCCGGCGCTTTATCGGCAGATCGCCCATTGGCCCGCCGTCCTGGCCTGGCTGGCCGACGAACTGGCACCCCGCTTCGCCGCCCCCGCCACTGCGACCGCAAGAGCGGACTTCCGAGCGGCCGCTCGCAACGCCGCGCCGGACATCGTCGCCCAATTGCCCGGCCTGCCGGACAGCGCCCCACCGGACGCCGACACCGCGCGCCGAGTCCTGGCCACCATCGATCGCTACGCGGAAACCAGCCCGGAGATGACGATGTTCGGGCAACTCATTCTGGATGCCCTGCCGGAGGTGCATGCCCGCTAGCCCTCTGCTATCATGACTTAACAAAAACCGGACGGGGATGGCTTTGTCGAAGGCACGGATCGTCGCGATAGTCGTGGCCCTGCTGATCGTGGGTGCCGGTGCGATGCTGTGGCACCCCGCCATTGCGCCGGTAGACTCGCATCCGGCCTTTCCGCCCGAACAGGTCGCCCGCGGCGCGGAACTGGCCGCCATCGGCGACTGCGCGGTCTGCCACACTGCCGCCAACGGCCAGCCCTTCGCCGGTGGCCGAGGTGTCCCGACGCCGTTCGGCACCGTTTACGCGACCAACATCACGCCGGACCCCGATTCCGGAATCGGCCGCTGGTCCCAGGCCGCGTTCCAGCGCGCGATGCGAGACGGCATCGACCGCGCCGGCCACCATTTGTATCCCGTGCTGCCCTACCCGCATTTCACCCGGGCGACGGACGACGACATCGCAGCGATGTACGCGTTCCTGATGACCCGCCCCGCGGTTCACGCGAACGCTCCCCCGAACCGGCTGCCATTCCCGCTCAACCAGCGCTTCGTGCTCGCCGGCTGGAACCTGCTGTATCTCAGTCCCGGTCCCTGGCACCCGGACCCGGCGCGCGACGCCGCCTGGAATCGGGGCAACTACCTCGTCGAGGCCATCGGTCACTGCGGCGCCTGCCACACCCCGCATAACGCCCTCGGCGCCGAGAGCAGCGAAAAGACACTGGCCGGCGGCCAGGCGGAAAATTGGTACGCGCCGCCCTTGCAGTCCGCATCACCCGCCGCGCAACCGTGGACTCAGGCGACGCTGGCAACCTATCTGCGCACCGGCTTCGATGCCCATCACGGCGCCGCGGCCGGCCCGATGACAGCGGTAACCGATGAGCTCGCCGGTGTGCCGGACACCGATATCCAGGCCATCGCCACCTATATCGCCTCGCTGATGCCGAAATCGGCTCCCGAACCGGTCGTTGCGCGGGCTGGCGGCGACCCGCACGCCGCGGCGATCTTCGCGGGCGCCTGCGCCGGCTGCCACGGGTCCGATGCCCCGATGACGCGCGCCGGGGCACCGTCGCTGGCGCTCAGCACCGTCGTCAACGCACCGACCCCTCAGGGCGCGATCCAGATGATCCTGCACGGCATTCCGTGGCGCGAGGGGAAATCGGCGCCGTACATGCCGTCATTCGCCGCCCTGCTGACCGACGCGCAGGTGGCGGATCTGGCAGGCTATCTGCGGACAAAATACAGCGAAAAACCGGCTTGGAGCGATCTTCCAGCCGAGGTGGCCAAGGCGAGGGGCGCATCATGATCCGATTGAACGTCAACGGGCACGACCACGACGTCGATGCGGAACCGGACACGCCTTTGTTGTACGTCCTGCGTGACGACCTCGCGCTGAACGGTGCCAAGTTCGGCTGCGGGCTTGGCCAGTGCGGCGCCTGCACCGTCATGGTGGACGGCCAGGCGGTGTTCTCGTGCCTGACGCCGATCGCCCTGTTGCCCGGCCGGAACGTCCGCACGATCGAGGGCCTCGGCATGAACGCCGTGCAGCGCGCCTTCGTCGCGGAGCAGGCGGCCCAATGCGGCTACTGCATCGCCGGCATGGTGATGCGTGCCCAGGCCTTGCTGGAGCACAACCAGAACCCCTCGGAACAGGAGATTCGCGACCAGATGGCAGTGAATCTCTGTCGCTGCGGCACGCACATGCGCATTCTGGCCGCCGTGCGCCGAGCCGCCGCCGCAATGGGTCCGGCCCGGGCGGTGAAGTCATGAACACGGTCCTTTCACGCCGCACGCTGCTGGCGGCCGGAAGCGGCTTGGTCGTAGCGTTTTCGTTACGCGCGCAGGAACCGCCGCGGCCAGGAAGCCTGAAGGAAACACCCATCCTCGACGCCTGGATTCGCATCGCGCCGGACGGGCGGATCACGGTGTTCACCGGCAAGGCGGAACTGGGGCAGGGGCTCACCACCGCCCTGCTGCAAATCGCCGCGGAGCAGTTGGACGTCGCAACGAACCGGATCGAACTGGTCACCGCCGACACGATGCGCACGCCGAATGAGGGGTTTACCGCCGGCAGCCACTCCATGCAGGACAGCGGCACCGCCATCATGAACGCGGCGGCGCAGGTGCGTGGCTTGCTGCGCGATGCCGCGGCTGCCGAATTCGGCGTCGCCGCCGATACCCTGTCCACCGCCGACGGAGCGGTCCGAACGGCGGACGGCCGCACCATCGGCTACGGAACGCTGGCGGCGAAACTGAACCTGCACGTGGACGCGACCCCGAACAGCCCGCTGAAAGATCCGACCTCGTATCGTCTGATCGGCACACCGATGCAGCGGATCGATATTCCGGCGAAACTGACCGGCGGCGCCGCCTACGTGCAGGACCTCCGCCTGCCCGGGATGCTGCACGCTCGTGTTGTCCGCCAGCCCAGTGTCGGCGCCAAGCTGCTGGATTTCGATATCGGGCCGGTCGAGCACATGCCGGGGGTCGTCAAGGTGGTGCGGGAAGCCAGCTACCTTGCTGTCGTCGCCGACAAGGAATGGCAGGCGATCAAGGCGATGCGGGCGCTGGCCGCCGCCGCGAAGTGGCAGGAAACCGCCTCGCTGCCGGATGAGGCAACCGTCCTTGAAACCATCCAGGCCTTGCCGGCGAAGGACATCCCGGTGCTGACATGGAAGGCACCGGCCGGCGCCCCGGTGAAGCGCCTGAAAGCGCGCTACACCCGTCCCTACCTGATGCATGGCGCGATCGGGCCTTCCTGTTCGGTGGCTCAGTTCGTCGACGGAACGATGACGGTGTGGACCCACACCCAGGGCGTCTTCCCACTGCGCGCCGCCCTGGCCAGCCTGCTGCGCGTGCCGCCCGCGTCGGTTCATTGCATCCACGTGCAGGGATCTGGATGCTACGGTCATAACGGTGCCGACGATGTCGCCGGCGACGCGGTGCTGATCGCCCGAGCCGTGCCCGGCCGCCCGATCCGGGTGCAGTGGATGCGGGAGGACGAACACACCAACGAACCCTACGGCGCGGCAATGATCGCCGAGGTCGAAGGCGCCATCGATGCCGATGGCCGCATCGTCGACTGGGACTACGCCGTCTGGAGCAACACGCATAACCGCCGCCCCACGGTCGGCGGACTGATGCTGCAGAACGCCGCGCTGCCGGACCCCCTGCCGGTGCCTCCGCCCACCCCGATCCCGATGCCGGAGGGCGGCGGCGACCGCAACAGCAACCCGATCTACGCGCTGCCCAACGCCCGCGTGGTGTCGCATTTCATTCCGCAGATGCCGGTGCGGATTTCCGCCCTGCGCTCGCTCGGTGCCTATCTGAACGTGTTCGCCATCGAAAGCTTTATCGACGAACTGGCCGAAGCCGCCGGCGCCGATCCGGTCGAATTCCGCCTGCGGCATCTGCAGGACCAGCGGGCGAAGGCGGTCATTACCCTGGCGGCCGAAAAATTCGGCTGGTCCACCGGAAAACGAGGCGACGGCCGAGGCTTCGCATTCGCCCGCTACAAGAACCTCGCCGCCTATTGCGCGATCGCACTGACCCTGCGGGTGGATCACGAAACCGGGCAGATCCGCCTCGGCCGCGTGGTCGCCGCCGTGGACAGCGGCCAGGACGTCAATCCCGACGGCATCCGCCTGCAGATCGAGGGCGCCATCATCCAGGCCGCAAGCTGGACCCTGTACGAACAGGTCCATTTCGACCGCCAACGCATCCTGAGTACGGATTGGAGCCGCTATCCCATCCTGCGGTTTCCCGCCGCGCCGGAATCGATCGCCGTCCACATCGTTCCCCGCCCGGGACAACCCTTCCTGGGCACCGGGGAGGCAGGGCAGGGGCCCACCAGCGCCGCCATCGCCAACGCCCTGAAGGACGCCGCCGGCGTGCGGTTGCGGCAGATCCCCCTCTCGGCCCCGAGGGTCAAGGCAGCAATCGGGGTTTAGACCCGCTCGATCAGCGCCGCGATGCCCTGGCCGACACCGATGCACATCGTGGCGATGGCACGCTTCGCCCCCAGCGTCTCCATCGCGTTGACCGCGGTCAAAGCCAGGCGCGCGCCGGACATCCCCAGCGGGTGACCCAGCGCGATGGCGCCGCCATGCGGGTTCACATGTTCGGAATCTTCCGACAGCCCGAGCTGCCGCAGCACAGCGATGCCCTGGCTGGCGAACGCCTCGTTCAACTCGATGATGTCGATGTCGCCGATCGACAGCCCGGTCTTGGCCAGCAACCGCTGCACCGCCGGCGCCGGGCCGATGCCCATGATCCGCGGCGGCACCCCGGCAGTGGCCATGGCGACGACCCGGGCGCGAGGCGTCAGGCCATGGCGTTTGGCCCCCTCCTCGGACGCCAGGATCAGCGCCGCCGACCCATCGTTGACACCGGAGGCATTGCCCGCCGTCACCGTGCCAGGCTCGCGGAACGGCGTCTTCAGCTTCGCCAGCATCTCCAGCGTGGTGTCCGGACGCGGATGCTCATCGTGCTCCACCACGGTGTCGCCCTTGCGGCCCTTGATGGTGACGGGCGTGATTTCCTTGGCGAAGAACCCGCTTTCCTGCGCCTTCTTCGCCCGCTGCTGGCTGGCGAAGGCGAACTTGTCCTGGTCGGCGCGGGAAATCTGGAATTCCTCAGCCACGTTTTCGCCGGTCTCCGGCATGGAGTCGGTGCCATAGGCCTTCTGCATCAGCTTGTTGACGAAGCGCCAGCCGATGGTCGTGTCATAAATCTCCGCCGAACGGGAGAATGACTCGGTTGCCTTGCCCATCACGAACGGCGCTCGGGTCATGCTCTCCACCCCGCCGGCCAGCATCAGATGCGCGTCACCCGACTTGATGGCGCGGGCAGCGGTGCCGACGGCGTCCAGGCCCGATCCGCACAGACGGTTGATGGTGGACCCGGGCACCGACGCCGGCAGACCCGCCAGCAGCACGGCCATGCGCGCGACATTGCGGTTGTCCTCACCAGCCTGGTTGGCACAGCCAAAGATGCTGTCGTCCAGCGCGTCCCAGTCGATGCCGGCGTTGCGCGCCGCCAGCGCCCGGATCGGGTGGGCGGCCAGGTCGTCAGTGCGCACATCCCGCAGCGCGCCGGCATAGCGGCCGATCGGGGAGCGGGTGTAGTCGCAGATATAAGCTTCGGCCATGACGAGGTTCCCCCTGGGTTTATTGCTGTCAGGTGGGATGTGTAACCCGTCACGAACCGCCGCACCAGATCGGCCAATAATTGGCCTTCGATTCCGAACGGGACTATCTGGTCACCCTTCGAACGGAGGAAACGCACATGCTGGACATGACCGGGAAAGTGGCGATCGTCGCCGGGGCAGGGTCCGTCGGCCCAACCGGCGCGAAAATCTGGGGCAACGGCAAGGCCACAGCGATCCTGCTGGCGCGTCAGGGCGCATTGGTGTTCCTGCTGGACATCAACGAAGAAGCGATGGCCGAGACCAAATCCATCATCGAGTCCGAGGGCGGCACCTGCGCAACCTATCGCTGCGACATGATGATCGCCGCCGACGTGCGGGAAATGGTGCAGGCCTGCATCGACCGCTTCAAGCGGATCGACATCCTGGTCAACAATGTCGGCGGTTCCGCCCCCGGCGATCCAGTGGCCATGGACGAGGAAGTCTGGGACCGCCAAATCGACTTCAACCTGAAAACCGCCTTCCTCGGCTGCAAATTCGTGATCCCCGTGATGCTCGGCCAGGGCAAGGGCGCGATCGTCAACATCGCCTCGGTCGCAGGAATGAGAAACGATTTCCTCAGCGGCCGGTCGCATGTGGGCTACAGCGCGTCGAAGGCCGGGGTCATCCAGTTGTCGCGGTCAGTAGCGGGGACCTACGCGAAGCAAGGCATCCGGGTGAACACCGTCGTGCCCGGCCTGATGCACACGCCGCTGGTGGAATACCGCCTGGCGCGCACCGTGGGCGGGAATGACCCGCAGAAACTGATCGACGCCCGCAACGCCGCGGTCCCGATGGGCCATATGGGGGATTCCTGGGACGTGGCGCACGCGGTGCTGTTCCTTGCCTCGGATGAGGCTCGCTTCATCACCGCGACCGAGATCATCGTGGATGGCGGCAGCACCGCGGCAATGCCGTGAATTGAACCGCAGCCGGAGAAAATCCCTGTTGGCGGCCTAGGCGATGGAGCATGGGTTGGGCGTCGTCACCAGGAATGTCGCCGACTTCGAACGGGCCGGCATTCAGATACTGGATCCGTGGCGGCAGACAGCCTGATCGCTATCGCGTGTCGTTGAGAGTCTTGATCGTGTCGATAAACCCCGGGTCGGCGAGCAGGCGCCAATAGTAGCCTGCGCAGACGATGCCGGACGGCAACAGGGGATAGCGCCGTCCCACGGTATCCGGAACAGAATAATCCCCGATCGATTTGATCAACGTCACGGCATCGGCCGGGCCGGGGTCTCGGGCGGGTCCGGTCTCGATATGCAGAGCCTGCGATGCCAGAGCGCCGCAGGCGCCCAGAGTGCCTTCCGCGACAAGCGGATAGCACCAGATCAGCGCGGCGATCAGCAAGGCGGCGGACTTCATGTTCCGCAGGGTAGCCAAGCGGTCCATCGGTGCAACCAAATCCTGCCGCGATCATTTGCTCACGAATGACCGGACGCCTATAAGTCCAGCCCGATGCGAAATCCGGAAAACCACGGTACGCCCTTGCCCGACGCCGAACGGACCAAAGCCGTCCTGGGTGGCTATGTCGTCGACGATCAGGTCGGGTTCCTCATGCGCCGAGCCAATCAGCGGCATATCGCGCTGTTCGCGGACGGCATGGCCGCCGCCGAACTGACGCCGCCGCAGTTCACCGCGCTGGTCAAAATCGTCGAACTAGGGCGGGTCACCCAAAATCACCTCGGCCGGCTCGCGGCCATGGACCCGGCGACGATCCAAGGTGTCGTGCGGCGCCTGACGGAGCGCGCCCTGGTATCGCGGACCACCGACCCGCTGGACCGGCGCACAATCGTGCTGACGCCAACGCCGGCGGGGCTCGCCCTGGCCGCTGAAGCCGTTGTCGCCGGGCGCCGGATCACCGAAGCCACGCTCGAACCGCTGACCGCGGACGAACGGCGCACGCTGTTGTCGCTGCTGCGAAAGATTAGCTGAGAACGAAACGAAAGGAAGCCCGTCATGGCGCTGGCAGCCGGTCCGGAAAAGCAGGTTGGAAAGCTCGTCGTCACCAATATCGGGATGCTGCTGTCCGGCGCGTTGGAGGCGCCGATCCTTGATGCCGACACGATCGTTGCCGAATCCGGCCGCATCGTCGCAGTGGGAAAACAGGCCGACTGCGACATCGGCGAGGCCCGCGTCACCATCGACGCGCATGGCTGCGCCGTTGCGCCCGGCCTGATCGACAGCCACGTGCATCCGGTGTTCGGCGACTGGACCCCGCGCCAGGGCCAGTTCGGCTGGATCGACTCCTTCCTCCACGGCGGGGTGACCACGATGGTTTCGGCCGGCGAAGTGCATCTACCCGGCCGGCCAAGAGACATCGTCGGCGTCAAGGCGCTCGCCATTACCGCCCAGCGCGCCTACGAGAATTTCCGCCCCGGCGGCGTGAAGGTGCTTGGCGGCGCTCCGGTCATCGAGAAAGGCATGGTCGAGAGCGATTTCGTCGAACTCGCCGCCGCCGGCGTGCGGCTGCTGGGCGAAGTCGGCCTCGGCAGTGTGAAAGCCGGTTACGAAGCCAAGGAAATGGTCGCCTGGGCCCGCAAGGCCGGCATCCAGAGCACCATCCATACCGGCGGCCCCTCGGTGCCCGGATCCGGCTATATCGACGCCGATACGGTGCTGGAGGCGGACGCCGATATCATCGGCCACATCAACGGCGGCCACACCGCGCTGCCGCTGTCGCAAATTCGTTGCTTGTGCGAAGGCTGCCTGCGCGGGATCGAGATCGTACACAACGGCAACGAACTCGCCGGCCTGACAGCATTGCGCTATGCCCGCGAACTCGGGCAACTGCAACGGGTGATCCTCGGCACCGACAGCCCCGCCGGTTCGGGCGTGCAGCCGCTGGGAATATTGCGGATGATCGCCTTGTTGTCGTCAGTGGGGGATGTGCCGGCGGAGGTGCTGTTCTGCTGCGCGACGGGCAACACGGCGCGGATGCGGGACCTGGATTGCGGGCTGATCGAGGTGGGCAGGGCGGCGGACCTGGTGTTCATGGACCGAGCGCAGCATTCGTCGGGGACGGATCTGCTGGATAGCGTGCGGAAGGGCGATCTGCCGGGGATCGGGATGGTGGTGATCGACGGGATCGTGCGCTGCGGGCGAAGCCGAAACACGCCGCCGGCGGAACGGGTGCCGGAGGTGGCCGGATAGGGTTGCGGCGCGGGGTCGCCCCGCCAATCCCGCACGATACCAGTGACCGTGGCTATCGAATGACACGGCAGCCATGGTGACCGATATTATTTCTTTCGGCCGGTCAGCCTCGGGACTACTTTTAGTCGCGGTTGAACACGACGAACTGGAAACCTGCGTCCGTGGCCTTGCTGTTCAGTAAAGTCTGCACTTCGAACGAGCTATGGAACGTGTTCAGGAGACCGGCGGATGTCTCTGCCTGACCCTTCAGGGAACTGACCAAAATGATGGAATCATTTGGTAGTATCTGCTGAAACCGAACAATGTATTTGCCGCTAACGTCCTTTTTCTTTTCAATCACAAATGGCAGTGAACCACGTTGCTCCGTCCGATCGGACAGGCCGGTTTCGTCAACCCGGCCACCCGCGAGTATGGAAAGTCCGGACTTCGAAGACGCGATCGCCTGCGTCAAAGATACGAACCCTTGTCTCAGGTGTACCATCTCCTGCCTGGACACGAGTTCGTGTCTCAGGGATTCCACTTCTTTCCGGGTCTGATGCCTCAGAATAAGCCCCATCGCACCGGCCATCATAAACGAAATGAAAAACGCCGCGATCAGCGGAATGGCCAGGCGTCTGCCTGCAAACCATCGCCGAGCCAGCGGGATTCGGGCAAGAATAAACGCCGCTGCGGCTCCGGCTATACTGATTACGCCCGCCGCGAGGACTTCCTTGGTTACGTCAGCGAATACATCGTTCCACACATCCAGCCCCTTTGAACTATATCTGATGTCGGGTCTGTTTCGGTAGCGAAGCGTGCGCAAAACACCGCGAGAGCCGCCGCCGATGATGTGGCAAAACATCCTGTTCATGGCGCAAGTCGCTTCTCGGGCCCCACCAGGTGCGGCTCGCGGATGGCAACAATAAAATACAAGCGGTGTGTCAATCTGTCAAGAAATTTGACACGAGTATTGAAGCCTCTACCGCAATCCTCGCGGACGCCCGCTTCTTCTTTCTGCTTTCATCACGCGGCAGCGGGACGCTACGCCCATACCTACACCGCCAGATAGGCCGTCCGCGCCGCCTCATCCGCCTGCAGCGCCGCCATTGTCCCCGTCCACACGATCCGCCCCTTTTCAATCACCGCCGCGCGGTCCGCGACACGCGCGGCGAAATGCAGGTTCTGTTCTGCCAACAGGACAGTCACACCTTCTTGTTTCAGCGCCAAAATCGCCCCCGCCATCTCTTCCACGATTACCGGAGCCAGTCCCTCGCTGGGCTCATCCAGCAGCAAAAGCCGAGGGTTGCCCATCAGCGTACGCGCAATGGTCAACATCTGCTGCTCCCCCCCGCTCATGCGTCCGCCCGCTCGTGTGCGCATCCGTCCCAGGTTGGGAAACAATGCAAACAATCGCTCCTCCGTCCACGCCGGCCGCCCGTCCCTGGGCGGCTGCCGCCCGACCTCCAGATTCTCCAGCACGGTCAGATCGGTGAAGATACGACGCTCCTCCGGCACATAGCCCAGCCCCGCTCGGGCTATGCGGTGCGGCTCCCACCCGGCGATATTGACACCAGCGAAATCGATACGCCCACGCGCCGGACGAACGATCCCGATCAGCGACTTCATGGTGGTGCTCTTGCCAACACCGTTACGGCCAAGCAACACCATGACCTCGCCGGCAGGCAAGCCGAACGATGCGCCTTGCAGGATGTGCGCGCGCCCGTAATAGCTGTGCAGATCGGCAACGTTCAACATCAGTGCCCACCGCTGGTCGCGCCCGACCCCAGATAAACCTCCCGCACGCGTGCGTCGGCCCGGATCGCCGCTCCGTCGCCCTCAGCGATCAGTTCGCCGCGATTCAGCACCAAGATCCGGTCGGCGACACCGAACACCACATCCATGTCGTGTTCGGTGAACAGCACGGCAATGCCGCGTTGCGTCGCCAGATCCCTGGCCAGGTGCATCAGCGCCACCCGCTCCGACGGCGCCATCCCGGCGGTCGGTTCATCCATCAACAGCAGGGAAGGGGCGTTGGCCAGCGCGATCGCCAACTCCAGCCGCTTCAAATCGCCATAGGCCAGCACGCCGGCAGCCCGCTCAGCCTGATCCGCCATCGCCACCTGCGCCAGCAATCCGTTGGCCTCCGCACCGAACCAGCCGAACGCCGGCCGCACGAAGCGCCAGACCCGCCGGTGATGTGCCAGCAGCGCCACCTGCACATTCTCCCGCACCGTCATCGAGGCGAACGTGGCGGTGATCTGAAATGTCCGTCCCACGCCCAGCCGGCAGATGCGCCTAGGCGGCAGCCCGGTGATATCGCGCCCCTGCAACGTGATGCTCCCGCTGTCGGGCGGCGTTTGCCCGTTCAGCATGTTGAAGCAGGTCGACTTGCCGGCACCGTTCGGCCCGATCAGTGCCAGCATCTCACCCGCCGCCACGCGAAAAGACACATCGGCCACCGCCCGCACACCGCCGAAACTCTTGCTGATGCAGGCAACGTCGAGGATGTTCACGCTTCGCGTCCTCGCAGCCAAAGCCGCCAGGTCGTTCCGGCGATGCCTTGGGGAAACACCAGCACCAGCGCAATGATCGACAGTCCCAGCACCAGGCGCCACAGATGGGTGGCCATCAGCAGCATGTCGAACAGCCCGGTATAGACAAGTGCCCCGACAACCGGTCCGGCCATGGTCTGCACCCCGCCCAGCAGCACCATCACCAGCGCATCGACCGAGCGGTCGATCGAGATATAGGTCGGAAACACGCTGCCCTTGCTGAACGCGGACAAGCCGCCAGCCAGCCCCGCCGCCGCGCCGGCGATGACCAGCACCGCCAGCCGCAACGACCCGGCGTTCAGCCCGATCGCCTCCGCCCGCAGCGGCGAATCCCGGGTGGCACGCAGTGCGTAGCCAAACGGCGCGTACAACACCCGGCGCAGCACCAGCACGCCGGCCACGCAAATCGCCAGTGTCAGCCAGTAGAAAACCCGCGGACCACTTGCCCAGCCCGAGGGCCACACACCCAGAATCCCATTGTCGCCGCCGGTGACGGACACCGCCTGGAACATCACCGCCCAGACGATCTGTGCGAACGCCAGTGTCAGCATGGCCAGGTAGACACCGGACAGCCGCACCACGAACCCGCCGAACACCAACGCCGCCAGCGCCGCGCCGAACGGCGCCAGAAGCAGCGCCATCGGCATCGACAGCGCCAGGCCCTTCACCGCGAACGCCGCGCCATAGGCGCCCAGCCCGAACCAGGCGGCATGACCGAAACTCGCCATCCCGCCCGGTCCCATCATCGCGTGTAGCGACGCCGCGAACAGCATCGCGATCAGCATTTCCGTCATCACGGACAGCGCGAACGGTCCGGCAATCAGCGGCGCCAGCACGGCCCCCAACAACGCCACGGCGCCCAGCCAGCGCAGAGCCGGCACCGCGGGACGGATCAGTGTCAGTGTCTCCGCCTCCCCGCGCACGGCGGACAGCTTGCGCCCGAGCAGGCCGTTCGGCCGCACAACCAGCACGACGGCCATGACCAGAAACACCAGCACCAGGGTGATTTTCGGCAGCAGCACGATCCCGAACGCCTGCAGCAGCGCGATCAGCAGGCTGGCCAGATAGGCGCCGGGCAGGCTG
>DATAZJ010000515.1:0-4549 GCA_036272115.1 Rhodopila sp.
TCAAGGGCGATTGGTATCATACACAACACGGCCACGAGCCGCCGACCAAGGGCTTTACGCCTGGAACACCCTCGCCGCGGTGGATTGACGAGGGCTACGCGCCAGAGGCCGGTCAAACGCCGGCCGAACCTCCACGAATCGTAACGAATCAACCAAGCGGCGTTCAGTCGCCGAAGAAATAACACCGGTCCATTGACTGTCCTCGAGGCAGACGCTCCGGCGGAGCGGTCACTCAAAACCATTTGCGTTTATCCCTTCTGATCCGCGGTTATTTGCGTTGAGTCTTTCTTGCTAGCTTTTCGGGGGGAAGCTTAACCTTCGTTGCTGGTGCGGCGCGCTGATGGCCCTGTCCGGCGCGGGCTGCCGACAAGCAGCGCCATCGGAGCCAAACGAAAACCCGTCCTACCCCCCACTGATCGCCGTCATGACAAACACCTCCACGCCGTCAGCAAGCGGCGTCTCCAGCGTCGCCCGCTCCCCATCGACAAAGATGTTGATATGGCGCCGCACCCGAGGCGTGGAATCCCGAATGCGATCCCCCATGCCCGGCCACCGCGCATCCAGTGCCTCGATCATCGCCCCCACGTTCCCAGCCGCCACCGTCACCGCCCGCTCGCACCCGGGAAACAACCGCATCAGCACGGCCGGCAGCACGACCACCACCTCGGGCGCCGGCATCCGCAAGCCCTACGCGTCCACCACCAGCGTCTCCACCGACAGGATCGGCGGCAGATGCTGGGCAATGGCGGTCCAGCTTTCCCCCTCATCGGGGCTGGCGAACAGCGTCCCGGTATTGGTGCCGGCATACACCCCCGCCGGCTCCAGCCGATCGGCAGCCATCGCCTGGCGCAGCACGCCGAAGAACGCATTCCCCTGCGGCAGCCCCTCGCGCAGCGCCTCCCACCGGCCACCCCCGTCGCGCGTCCGCCACACCGCGGTCTTGCCCTCCGGCACATACCGCCCCGCGATATCGCCATTCAGCGGCAGCAAGAACAGCGTCGACGGGTCCCGAGGATGCGCCACCGCCGGAAACCCGAAACTGGACGGCAGCCCGGCCTCGATACTCTCCCAATGCTGGCCGCCATCGTCGCTGCGATACATCCCGCAGTGGTTCTGCTGATACAGCCGATCCGGCCGCCCCGCCGCCATCACCACGCAATGCACGCACTGCCCGAATTCCGGATACCGCTCCGCCTCCGGCAGATAATCGCAGCGCGTCCCGGTGTTCCGAGGCGTCCAGCTCCGCCCCCCATCCGCCGTATAGAACACCCCCGCCGCTGAAATACCGATCCACAACTGCTCCGGATCATCAGGATGCGTGACGATCGAGTGCAAGATCAGCCCCGCGCCGCCCGGCTGCCAGTGCGGCGCCGTCGGATGCGCCCGCAGTCCCTCGACATGCGTCCACGACTGGCCGCCATCGTCACTGCTGAACAATCCCGCCGGCTGCACCCCGGCGTAGACCCGCCCATCCCGCCACCCCAGGCTCCACACCGACTTGATCGCCTCCTCGCCGGCGCCGTAGGCAAGCCCCTCGCTCGAATGCGTCCAGCTCGCCCCGAGGTCACCGGACTTCCACACCGCCGGACCGAACCATTCATTGCCGCCGCCGGCATAGATCGTGCCCGTCTCCGGATCGGCGATGACATGGTTCATCGGCCAGGTCTCGCAGAACGGCCCCCGCAGCGCCCAATCCTGCCGAGCCGCATCGCTCTCCAGCGTAAAGGCACCCTTTTTCGTCCCGAGCAGCACGAAAACGCGTGTCGCCATGACTGATTTCTCCCTGGGTCCGGGTCAGACTCCTGGACATATACGTTGATGTCAACCTTAATATCCCGATGCCGTCATCCGCCGATCCATCCTTCGCCACCACGCTGGAAGTCCGAGACGCCTGTCTCTGCCTGCACGTCCAACGGGCGGCACGCGCCTTGGTTCGCCGCTTCGACGACGCGTTGCGCCCCGCCGGCCTGACCAGCGGCCAGTTTTCCCTGCTGATGTCGCTCAACCGTCCCGACCCGGCGGACATGGCCCAGGTCGCCGCCTTGCTGGCGATGGACCGCACGACGCTGACCGCCAATCTCAAACCGCTTCAGCGGCGAGGCCTGGTCGACGTAGCGAAAGCGGACAACGACAGGCGCCGCCGGCTGCTGACCCTGACACCCGGCGGCCGCACGATCCTGGCGGCCGCCGTGCCGGTCTGGCAGCGCACCCACCGGACGATCGAGGCGCTCCTTGGCACCTCCAGCCCCAATCGGCTGCGTGCCGATCTGCGCGCGTTATCCTGAAAGGGCAGAGGCCACTACCACCCACGCTCCGCCAGCCGAACCGCCGCCGGCGTCCCCGCGATCAACCGGTCATGTCCCTCCGGATGGTCCGGCCGGATGAACCCGAACGCCGGATACACGCTGGTCCCCATCTGCCCCGACGGCGGCCACCACACCCGCACCACGCTCCAATCCCCGTTCGCCGAAACATCCACCACCGGCTGATCCTCGGTAACCCGGTGATGCACCCAGTTCGCCTGAGTCACCACGATCTCCCGCCGCGAAACCACCCCCGACACCACCGCCACATGTCCGCTCGGTAGTCGCCCCGACCGGCGCAGCACCAGCACGCTGCCGACATCCGGCCGCCGAGACCGGACGTACCGCCCCGCCGCCTGCCGCCACCAATCCGCCGCGTCACCCGACAGCGACACCCCGGTCAGCGCCCGGGCAAACGGCGCACACTCCACCGAAGCCGATGCGCCAACCGCATGCGCGGCACCGCCGCCATCACCGCACGCCGCCAGCGCCAGGCACAGCAGGGGAAGCAGGCGGAACACGAAACGGCGCATGGACTGTCGGCACCCGGAATGACCGGACCACCTTATCCGACATCACATCAGGAAGATGCAAGAACAGATTGATCAAGCTGGGTTTCTGGGCAGTCCTAGTAACGTATGCAACACATGATCCGTATGCGCCCCGACCGCCGGCCCGGTCCATCGCACCACATCCTCCGGCCGCTCCCCATCCAGCCGGATCGTCGGCCCCGGATGCAGCGTCCGCCCGACCAGCGGATCCTCCACCTCCTGCACCGCCTGGCGCGCTCGGAAATGCGGATCCCCCGCGCAATCGGCGATGTCGAACAGCCGAGAACACGGCACATCCGCCGCCTCCAGCACCGCCTCCGCGTCCTTCGCCGCCAGCGTCCGCGTCCACGCCGCAATCGCCGCATCCAGCGCCGGCCGGTTGTCGCAGCGGAGCCCATTGGTCGCGTAGGCCGGATCGCCCGCCATCTCCGGCCGCCCGATCGCCGTCATCAGCCGGGAGAAAATCAGATCCGAGTTCCCCGCGATGCACAGCCACCGCCCATCGGCGCAAGGATACGTGTTGGTCGGAGACGCCGTCTGCAGCGCCGCCCCGGCCGGCTGCCGCACCCGCCCGTCCAGCGCGTATTCCGGCAGCATGCCCTCCATCAGGCTGAACACGCTGTCCACCAGGTTCACGTCCACCACGCGCCCCTTGCCGGTGCCCATCGCATCGCGCTGCCACACCGCCGACAGCAGCCCGATCGCCGCATACAGCCCTGCCAAATCGTCGCTGATCGAGATCCCGCACCGTGGCGGCGGCAAATCCGTCATCCCGCCGGGATGCCCGTCCAGGTGCGCCCCGCCGGGATGCCCCGTCAGATGCCGCAACCCACCGATCGCCTCCCCGATCGCCCCGAACGCCGGCTTATCCCGATACGGCCCGTCCTGCCCGTACCCGGAAATGCGCGCGATCACCAACCGAGGGTTCACCGCATGCAGCTCATCCGGACCAATCCGCAACCGCTCCAACTGTCCGGCCCGCAAATTCTCCACCAGCACGTCAGCCCGAGCGGCGAGCTTCAGCAGAACGTCACGATCCTTCTTCAGATCGAGTTCGATCGACAGCTTGTTACGGCCATGGATACTGAACCAAACCGAGTTCCCATCCTTCGTCGCGCCCCAGCCGCGAAACGGATCACCGCCCGGCGGTTCCAGCTTGATCACCTCGGCACCCAGGTCGGCAAGAATGCGAGTGCAGAACGGCGCGGCGATATAATGGCCGATTTCCAGGATTTTCAGCCCGACCAACGGCAGGTTGCTCATCTCCATTGTCTCCGCAAATAAAAAATATCATCGATTCGAACAAAAATCGGATTTCGCACAGCGTTGTTAACCTTTTCTCAATAGTTTGGCCCTACATACGGATGCGGCGCCGCTGCGGCGGTGTCCTGTTTCCTCCCCGAAAGTCGCGCTTGATACCATCGCGCGACCACCTTTGGCGGTGCGGCCTCTCCCCCGGCCGTACCGCCTTTTTTTCGGTCGCGCTCCTCACCTTTCTAGCCGATCGGCACATTCTGTCGATCACCTCTCTTCCCCGCCGCCACGCCAGGTCGCATGATCGCAGCGCACAATGATCGCGGAGTGATGGCATGGACCCTATCATCGTAGCCCTGGCGCGCGCCGCCGGCCTGGACAAGGCGCTCGCCGCGTTCCCCGATGACGTCGAAGCAGCGGCCAAGCAGGCGCTGAAAAACG